>CAKPXD010000005.1 GCA_934201655.1 uncultured Streptococcus sp.
ACTTCTTCTGCTAGAGCTTGGTTGGCAAATAAAACCGAACCAATCATCAAAGAGCAGGCACCCACTGATAATTTTCGAATACTATAGCGGCAACGTTTCTCAAAAAATGGATTCTTCATTTTTTCTCCTTTCACTTCCAAAAAGTAAGCGCTTTATTTTTATTTTAAAAAAGTAACTGCCCTTAAAATAGCAGAACTGTTCATTTTTATTTTACGCTATTTATAAGTAGAGTCAACAGTCATCCTAAAATATCTATAAAGGGGTGAATAAATGATATAAATTAGACAATCAATTACCTTTTTTTACATTTTCATGATATTTTTCTAAAAAAATGTGTTTACTACTTGTTAGATTGCTTAGAATCCTTTAAAATAGAATGGGAGAAATTCCGCGATTAGTTTTCGGAGGGAAAATAAAATGTCCATTAATTGGCAGGAAATTGCATTTCACTTTTTAGGTGGCCTGGGACTATTCTTATATAGTATCAAAACCATGGGGGACGGTTTGCAACAAGCAGCTGGAGATCGTCTTCGATATTACATTGACAAATATACTAGCAATCCTTTCTTTGGAATTTTAGTTGGAATTGGGATGACTGCCCTGATTCAATCGAGTTCAGGTGTTACGGTTATTACAGTTGGTCTGGTTAGCGCTGGACTATTGACTTTACGTCAGGCCATTGGGATTGTCATGGGTGCCAATATTGGAACAACCGTCACATCCTTTATCATTGGTTTTAAATTGGGAGACTACGCATTACCTATGCTCTTTCTCGGAGCAGTCTGTCTCTTCTTCACAAAAAATAGAACCATCAATAACATCGGACGAATTGTCTTTGGTGTCGGTGGTATCTTCTTTGCCCTCAATCTTATGAGTGGCGCTATGGAACCCCTTAAGGATTTACAAGTCTTTAAAGACTACATGGTAGAACTTAGTAAAAACCCAATCTTGGGTGTTCTTGTCGGAACAGGTTTAACCCTTCTGATTCAAGCCTCCTCAGCTACCATCGGTATTCTACAAAATCTCTACGCTAGCAATCTGATTGACCTTCAGGGTGCCCTACCAGTGCTCTTTGGAGATAACATTGGAACAACCATCACTGCTATTATCGCTTCCTTGGGTGCTAATATTGCAGCCAAACGTGTGGCAGCAGCCCATGTGGCCTTTAACGTTATCGGGACTGTTATCTGTATTATCTTCCTCGTTCCATTTACAGGCTTAATCCAATGGTTTGAGAGCTTCTTAAATCTAGCTCCAGAAATGACCATTGCCTTCGCCCACGGAACCTTCAACATTACCAATACAATCATTCAGTTTCCATTCATCGGAGCTCTTGCCTTCATGGTAACCAAACTTATCCCTGGAGAAGACGAAGTTGTCAAATACGAGCCACTTTACCTTGATGAGCAACTGATCAAACAAGCTCCATCTATCGCTCTTGGAAATGCTAAAAAAGAACTTCTACACCTAGGTAATTATGCTGCGAAAGCCTTTGACCTCTCTTATGACTATATCATCAACTCTAATGAAAAAGTTGCAGAAAAGGGACATAAGACTGAAGAAGCTATCAATACCATTGATGAAAAATTGACTCGTTACCTCATTAGTTTATCTGGTGAAGCTTTGAGCCAAAAAGAGAGTGAAGTCTTAACAAATATCCTTGACTCTTCACGAGACTTGGAACGTATCGGAGACCACGCAGAAGCCCTGCTCAATCTTAACGATTACTTGCAACGCAAGAATGTTCAATTCTCTGAGGCTGCCTTAGAAGAACTAGCAGAGATTTATCTTAAAACTAGTGAATTCGTCAAAGATGCTCTTGAGAGTGTTGAAAATAATGATCTTGAACAAGCTCAAGCTCTTATCAAGCGACACGAAGACATCAACAACATGGAACGTGTCCTTCGTAAGACTCACATCAAACGTCTAAATAACGGAGAATGTTCTACCCAAGCAGGTGTCAACTTTATCGATATTATTTCACACTACACTCGTGTATCAGACCACGCTATGAACCTTGCTGAAAAGGTTTTGGCTGAACAAATTTAAAACAAAAAAATGCTTTGATTCTTTCGAATCAAAGCATTTTAAATAGCTCTCCAATCATAAAGGAAGATGCGGCTGCACCCCTGTATCTCGCTTCTTCCTTTTTGATAAAGCGGGCCAGATTGACTAACTCTGGCGCTGGGGTCTTGGGATTCTTGAGAAGTTCAATAGTGACCAGACCCGATAGCCGTACTGCTAGCAAGCGCTCATTGGTGCTAGGTAATTTCTTAGCAGTTTCTAGGAGCGCAGCCACTAGATCTTCACTTAGGTTTTGACGGGCATTATTGTATAGATCCCGTATCAAGGTTTCTAGGTTTGGTTCTTCCATCCCTATTACCTCCGTCATTTCTGTTTAATAATTTTTGATTAAATCTACTGTAGAACGATCCAATTTTTTAACCAAGGCTTGTAAGAAAGCTTGTGCTTCAAGGAAATCATCCATTGCATAAAGGGTTTGGTGAGAGTGGATATAACGGGCACAAACACCGATTGTTGTTGATGGGACACCACCATTTTTCAGATGAGCTGCACCTGCGTCAGTTCCACCTTTTCCACAGTAGTATTGGTACTTGATTCCAGCTTCTTCAGCAGTTGTCAAAAGGAAATCCTTCATACCTGGGAGAAGCAAGTGACCTGGATCGTAGAAACGAATCAAGGTTCCATCACCAATCTTACCTTGACCACCATAAACATCACCAGCTGGCGAGCAATCCACAGCAAGGAATACTTCTGGATCAAATTTAGTTGTTGAGGTATGAGCACCACGAAGTCCGACTTCTTCTTGGACGTTAGCACCAAGGTAAAGTTCATTGCCTAGTTTTTGGCCTGACAAGTTTTCTGCCAATTCACTAACCATGAGAACTCCGTAACGGTTGTCCCATGCTTTGGAGATGATATTTTTTTCGTTAGCTGTTAGGATTGCGCTACTATCTGGAACGATGGTATCTCCCGGGCGGATACCAAAACTTTCAGCCTCAGCCTTATCCGCAAAACCACCATCAAAGACGATATCTGAAACAGCTGGCATGGTTGGTCCACCTGTCCCACGAGTCAAATGTGGAGGTACTGAACCTGAGATGACCGGAATTTCACGTCCTTGGCGCGTAAAGAGTTTAAATCGTTGGCTGCTGACAACCATAGGATTCCAACCGCCAATTTCAACTACTCGGAAGGTTCCGTCTGGTTTGATTTCACTCACCATAAAACCAACTTCATCCATGTGAGATGCTACCAAGACGCGCGGTGCATTCGCAACTTCTGAATGTTTGATACCAAAAATACCACCTAGGCCATCAGTCACTACTTCATCCACGTGAGGAGTTATCTTCTCACGAAGATAAGCGCGTACAGGTGCTTCATGACCTGAGATAGCAGAAAGTTCTGTTACTTCTTTGATTTTAGAAAATAATGTTGTCATTTCTATCCCTTCTTTCTTTCAACCATTTTACCACTTTTTATAGGAGAAGGGTAGTGAAAATCATCAATCTATAGATCTATCTACACCAAAAAAGAATCACAGTCGTGATTCTTTTTATTTTGAATTTCTCTTTAAAGAAAAGTGATCTGGTACGGGGTCCTTACCTATTTCAGACCAAGGATGACATCGTAAAATTCGTGCCAATCCCATCAGAACCCCCTTAAATCCATGCTTTTCAATAGCCTCAATCATGTAGTTTGAACAAGTAGGCTCAAATCTACAAGAAGGAGGGAATGCAGGGGATATAAAGCGTTGGTAAAAGCGCACAGGCGCAATCAAAATTCGTTTCATTATTTGTTAGTTGTTACAGCCATGGTATGTAGCTGGCTGATTTCTTTTTTGTTAAGACGACGGGATTCACCAGGACGGAGACCTGTCAAGTCCAGGTGTCCAAAACGTGTCCGAGACAACTTATCCACTTGAAGCCCAACTGCTTCAAACATCTTTTTAACCTGGTGGTTACGCCCTTCATGAATGGTCAACTGTACAACAGAACGATTTTTAACAGGGTCTACTTTAAGAATCTCATAAACTGCTGGCTTGGTTTTCTTGCCATCAATCTCAAGACCACGAGTTAAGGGGCGGAGGTTTTCCTTGTTAGCAATCCCTTTTACACGCGCAACATAGACCTTATCGATTTCATTACGTGGGTGAATCATCTCGTCTGTAAAATCACCATCATTGGTCAAAATCAAGACACCAGATGTATCCCAGTCCAAACGTCCCACAGGGTAGATACGCTCTTTCACATTAGGCAAAAGATCGACAACCGTCTTACGTCCCTTATCATCTGTTACACTGGAAATCACTCCACGTGGTTTATTGAGCAGATAGTAAACCTTTTCTTCGTTATAGATGGGTTGGCCCTCAACCTCAACCTTATCACCAGACTTAATGGTTGTCGCTAATTCACGTACTACCTGACCGTTAACAGTCACCAAGCCTTGCTTGATCAACTCCTCTGCTTTTCTCCTACTGGCCACTCCTGCGTGGGCAATATACTTATTGATTCTCATCTTCTTCTATCCTTTCACCAAATAATTGGCTTTCTTGTGCTTGAATTTCAAGCTCATCAATCACAGGCAATTCTTCCAAATGGTTAATACCCATGTAATCTAGAAAATAATCCGTAGTTACATAGAGATTAGGGCGACCAAGAACTTCTTTTTTCCCATCTTCTCGTATCAAATCGAAGGCCTGTAATTTAGCTAGAGCTCCGCTTGAATTAACCCCACGAATAGCGTCGATTTCTATACGTGTGATAGGTTGCTTATAAGCAATAATGGACAAGGTTTCAAGCGCAGCCCGAGACAAACTTTGGTTGATGGGTGCCTTGGAGTATTCCTTCAAAATCGCTGCAAATTGAGGCTTGGTGACCAATCTGTAGGCCCCTCCTGTCTCGATCAGGGACAAGCTCGAATCTTGGTCTTTTTCATACTTCTGGGCTAATTTTTCTAAACTCTGTTGGATGCCTGTCGGGGGAAGTGATAGGAGTTCAGCCAACTGGCGAACTCGAATCCCATCTTCACCTGCTACAAACAAGAGCGCTTCTATTTCTGCTAAAGTACTCATACTTCCTCTCTATCAAGCCTGGCTTTGCTCTACTTGATTTTCCTCATTCTTTTTTATGAGATAAATATCTCCAAAACTCTCTTTTTGAATCAAGAGAATTTCTTGGGTTTTTATCAACTCCAAGGTTGCTAAAAAGAGTGTAATGACCTCTTGTAAATCCTTGGTTTCTTTAAACAAATCCTGCAGACATAGTTGTTGCCCTTCTACCAAGGCTTCCCGAACAATGACCATCATATCCTCAATCTTATACTCATCTCGTAAAATGGTTGTATGGTTTTTCGAGAATTCTTCCTTTTTCTTGGTCAATAAAGTTGAAAAAGCTAAGAAAAGATCGATCGTTGTCTTATCATGCACGAGTTCTGCATCTTCGTAAATTAACTCTGTCGGTGCTTTAGAATAATACTGGGCTCGTTCTTGGTGCTTGACTTCCAACTGCTCTCCCAAAAGTTTAAACTTACGGTATTCTTCAATCTGAGAAAGAAGATCCTGCTCTAGGTCATCCTCTAAATCAGACACTTCCGCAACCTTTGGCAAGAGCTTTCGACTTTTGATCAGCATGAGTTGGCTAGCCATCACCATATATTCACCTGCCACTTCTAAACGCATGGCTTGTAAGGTTGATATGTAGGCTAGATACTGCTCAATAACTTCTGTAATCGGTACATCATAGATATCCATCTGATACTTTGAAACCAAGTGTAAGAGCAAGTCTAAAGGCCCTTCAAAATCTTTTAATTTAATATCCATTATCTATATTTTTCTAAGGTCATGACTGTTTTTAATCCCAATTTTTTGGCGATTTCATACAAGTCAACCTTCTCTTCAATTTGTCTCAGTATAAACTGTTCTCTCAATCCTTGAGCCGATAAATCTGCAAATCCTTTTTCCTTTAGAAAGGCTTCTAACTGACGAAAGGCCCATTGACGAGAGTATGGCTTCCCAGTTTTTTCAAAGAGGTAGGTCTGTCCCATCAAGGGTTCTAACTCTGCAAGTAATTTTGTGGGAAGACTCAAGATTCTTTGTTGAGAGGCTTTATTGATTCTCAACACTTGAAAATCTAGATTCACATCACTTATTTTTATGGCTAGAATTTCACTAGGCAAGAGGCCCAATTCAACTATCAATAAGGCTATTAAACGCCCTTCTGGATAGGTACTTTCTTTCCAGAAAGAACTCAAGTCTAAAAGCTCTGACTTGACTTGTTTTTTTTCAGCCTGTTTCGGCAATTCCAAACGATAAAAGGTGCCAATCTTTCCTTTCTGGTATAAAAAGTAAAGAAATTGATTGCAAGCAGAAACTTTACGCTTTTGGGCACTAATTTTAAAATTTGATAGTTGAGCTTGGTAGATTTTTAAACTTGTCTCAGAAATTCGTTCTCCAATAAGATCTAAAAACTGCTCCAAGTCATATTTATAAGACTGTTTAGAATTACTAGATAGATTTTGCTTTTCTTCTAAAAATGTTAAAATCCATTCTCTCATTTGCTTCGAATCTCATATTCCTTACTAAAATCATGCAGGAGGGCATTGACAGCTTTGAGAATTGACTTCCGCGTGATAATCCCTTGGAAAATACCATCCTTATCAACGACTGGCAGGAAAGACTCATCCACTAGCTTATGTAAAACATCCGTCAATGTATAGTTTGGATTAACTACCGCGACATCCTTCTTTGTCATGTGAACAATATCCATATCCGCCATGACTTCCTGACTCAAACCCTGGTCCATTTGATATGCAAAAATATCTCTAAGCCCTATGGTCCCAACAAATTTTTTCTCAGCAGTCACTACTGGAACTCGTGTAAAAGTCATCTGGCTAAGGAGGAGAATTGCATGATCTGCATTGTGAGTATCAATGAGCACAGCCAAATTTTCAGCAGAAGTCAAAAAGGTTTCCTCTTGCTCCAGCAAAAAGAGTTCAAATTCTTTGGCAATCATCGAGCAAACTCCTTGGATAAGCCAGGATAAACCTCATGATTACGTGTCAAAAAGTCCACTTTGAAATAGCTGTCATCAATTTCCACACGAGCGTAGAGACATTCTCTGATGGTTCCACGTGGTTGACTGATAGAACCTGGATTTAGAAAGAGTGTCTTCCCTTCCATCCAAGCATTTGGCACATGCAAGTGACCATAGAGACAGATATCAGCATCTTCCTCTTGAGCCCAGAAATCTAGTTTTTGGAAATTGAAGTTAATGTCAAATAAGTGTCCGTGAGTCTGGATAATCTTGGTAGGACCCAGTTGAGTCACTAAGCGTTCTGGATAATCTGAATAGAAATCCATATTTCCTCTAACTACCTGAATCCCTTTCCAGAGTGGTGAATCTGGGCGAAGCTCCGAGTCACCATCATGAAAAATGGCATCAACTTTCCCAAGATAGCGATCACGTATTTCTTCTACAATCAAGCTATCTCCATGGGAGTCGCTCATTACAATGATGGTTTGCTTTGCCATGATGGAAATACCTCCAAAAGTTTCTTAACGGCTAAGGCACGGTGAGATTGACTATTTTTTTCTTCAAGGGTTAATTCAGCTGATGACTTGCCTGTTTCTCCTACTAGGAAAAGAGGATCATAGCCAAAACCATTTTCACCCTTAGGTTCAAAGTTAATGTAGCCTGGCCAATCAGCTTCGACCACCAAGCTTTCCTTACCTGGGCTAGCCACAACCAAAGTGGTGTGGAATTGTGCCGAACGGTCCTTGAGTTCAAAGACCATGGCTAATTCGTGCAAGAGTTTAGCATTGTTTTCCTGGTCAGTGGCTCCCACTCCTGCAAATCGAGCTGACCAAACGCCTGGCAATCCACCGAGGACATCGACTTTAAGACCAGAATCATCTGCTAGAACCATCTTTCCTGTCAATTTGGAGATGGTTTCAGCCTTAAGGCGAGCATTTTCTTCAAAGGTCATACCAGTTTCAGCAACTTCAGGCAGTTCTGGGTAATCATTGAGATTCTCCACATCATATCCAAGTTTATCAAAGATAGCACGAAATTCCTTGGTCTTCCCTTCATTACGAGTCGCTATCAACAAGGTTTCTCTGACTTTGCTAGTTTCAAAGAAGGCTTCCACATCGACTCCTTCTTTAGGTAATTCCACATGCAAGAGTTGTCCATTTTCAACTAAGAGCAAGGCCCCTTGGCGTTGAATGACTTCCAAATTTCGACCGGCTTCTGCATTTAAAATCTCAACGATAAAAGAGAGTAAACGGAAGTTGGAAGACCAGCGCATTACCGTAATCGTGATTGGAAAACCATTTTCCTCATCACGGAAAATGCGAGCCAAATCCATAAAATCGAGATCAAGAGGATCTTTTATGAGGCTATAGATTCCACCGTAGACGTCCCAGACACCTATATACCAGTCCTGGTCATCCTTGTATTCATAAATTTTGTTTGTCATAATGTTACATGCTCCACATGAATCTCTTTTTCTAGCCATTCCGCTCCAATCTGAGCAAAACTATGGCTATTTGCAGTCGTATAAAAACGGTGTTGTAGAGGCCCTGCATCGCGCCCACGATTAATCTCGAAATAATTGAGTAAGACAGAGATATCCCGCACGCACTCTGCACCACTATCAATCAGTTTTACCTCTGGTCCCATCACATTTTGGATAATGGGTCTGAGAAGCGGGTAGTGGGTACAGCCCAGAATCAAGCTGTCTACCTTGCCCACTAATGGACGCAAGGTTTCATAAACTACTTTCTTGGTCACACTGGTTGAAAGGGCACCAGACTCAACCAAGGGAGCAAACTTAGGGCAGGCCAAACTTTCAACTTGCAAATTTGGATCTAGGTCATGAATTTTTTGACGATAGATATCTGATTGTACTGTCATCGGTGTTCCGATTACACCAATTTTACCACCTTGGCTGGATTTGATAGCCGCTGACGCACCCGGTAAGATGACACCCAGGACAGGGATATCCAACCTAGCCTTGACTTCTTCCCAAACAACTGCTGTTGCAGTATTACAAGCGATGACAATCATCTTGACATCCTTGGTCAAAAGAAAGTTGACCAACTGCCAAGTATATTCACGAATTTGCTCAGCAGGACGAGGCCCGTAAGGTGCCCGTGCCGAATCTCCAATATAGACGATTTCTTCATGAGGAAGCTGGCGCATGAGCTCACGTACAACGGTCAAGCCTCCAACGCCCGAATCCAAAAAACCAATTGGTCGATTATCCATACAGTCTTCTTTCTAGTCTTATTTTTCTGATTGATAGTTCATTATCATTACATTTCTCGCTGAAATTTCTGACAGACTGGTAAACTCCAGACTATCTCCCTCTTAATCATAATCAAATATCAATAGAATGCAAGGAAAAAGTCTTATCCTTAAATATCAGTTGAACATAGTGAGAAGTCTGGAATTTTCATCCCAGACTTTTCCTATTTATTTCTTTTTATTGTTAGCAAGGGCTGCTTTTTGTTGGCGAATGATTTGGTGGTAAACTTGTTGTACCTTAGCTTCGCTTGGTTTTTGACCATTTGCACTCAACAGAGTACGAACTGCTTCTGCATTCAAACGTGGGTTATCAGCAAATTCTTTTTCAATTTGCTTGCGTACCAAGTACATTCCTCCAAGAGCTCCACCTAGAAAAGCTAAAACAATCAAGACAATTGCTAAAATAAGGTCCATAATATTTCTCCTGTTTCTTTTTGAATCTTCTATATTATACCATAAAGTCCCACGCCTGACTAGTTTGATTTACGCTTTCAAAAGGGTAGGGCATTACTCAGATTCTTTTTCTGCTCTAATCTTTTTTAATTCAATAAAATTAAAAAAGAACTAAAATTTGGTAAAATAATTCAGTTTTTCCTAAAAAACCTTGCATTGAATCGATTTATTTGCTATATTAAGATTATACAAAACAAAGGAAACATCTTTCTGCAAGGCTTATTTTTTTTACAAGAAAATGTATGCGCTTACAGATTTGAGAAAGGAGTTTTTATGAAGAAGAGCTATTGGGAAAAATCCTGTAAGTATAGCATCCGAAAATTGACCGTTGGAACTGCTTCTGTTTTACTGGGAGCTGTTTTTCTAGCGACACAGAATGTAGCTGCCGATGGCATCGAAGTGAAAGAAAATCAAGCAAGTGTCAGTGAGACTAAGGTTCAAGTGAATACAAAAGTAGAGGAACCCACTCAAGAGGATAAGGAAAATCAACCAAGCACAGAAAATCAAACTTCTACTGAATTAGCTGACAAAGAGGTAAAACCTGAAAAGGAAACACCTCAAACACATAATCAATCAGAGACTAAGGCTGTAGTTGAACCTTCTGAAAATAAGGAGAGTGAAAAACCAGAACTTCCTATGACTAAGCAAGAAAACTATCAACTTCATTACGACCAACCAACTGCTCCTTCTTATGACGGCTGGGAAAAACAAGCCCTGCCAGTCGGAAATGGAGAAATGGGGGCAAAAGTTTTTGGGCTCATCGGTGAAGAAAGAATCCAATACAATGAAAAAACTCTCTGGTCTGGTGGACCGCAACCGGATAGCACCGATTACAATGGGGGGAATTATCAAGACCGCTATAAGGTCTTAGCAGAAATTCGTAAGGCATTAGAAGAAGGAAACCGCCAAAAAGCAAAACAATTAGCGGAGCGCAACCTAGTCGGACCAAACAATGCTCAGTATGGTCGTTACTTATCTTTTGGTGATATCTTTATGATCTTTAACAACCAAAAGAAAGGCTTGGAGAATGTTACCGACTATCATCGTGGCTTAGATATTTCTGAGGCCATCTCGACCACTTCTTATACCCAAGACGGTACAAACTTTAAACGCGAAACCTTCTCTAGCTATCCTGACGATGTTACTGTGACCCACTTGAGTAAAAAAGGGGATAAGACCCTTGATTTTACACTCTGGAATAGTTTGACTGAAGATTTGATTGCGAATGGCGACTACTCCTGGGAATATTCGAATTATAAACAAGGGGCAGTTACGACTGATTCTAATGGTATTTTGCTCAAAGGAACTGTCAAAGACAATGGTCTGAAATTTGCTTCCTATCTTGGAATCAAGACAGACGGACAAGTCACTGCACAAGATGGCTATTTAACTGTCACCGGAGCCAGCTATGCGACCCTTTTACTCAGTGCCAAGACCAACTTTGCTCAAAATCCAAAAACCAATTATCGCAAGGATATTGACCTAGAAAATACTGTTAAATCTATCGTAGAAGCTGCCAAGGCAAAAGATTATGAAACCCTAAAAAATAACCACATCAAGGATTATCAAAGTCTCTTCAATCGTGTTCAACTAAATCTTGGTGGTAGCAAGTCTAGCCAAACTACAAAAGAAGCTCTACATACCTATAACCCAGAAAAAGGGCAAAAACTAGAAGAGCTCTTCTTCCAATACGGACGTTATCTACTCATCAGTTCTTCTCGTGACCGGACAGATGCCCTTCCTGCCAACTTGCAGGGAGTTTGGAATGCAGTAGATAATCCACCTTGGAACTCAGATTACCACCTCAATGTCAACCTTCAGATGAACTACTGGCCTGCCTACATGAACAATCTTGCAGAAACTGCTAGGCCAATGGTCAATTATATTGATGACATGCGCTACTATGGTCGTATCGCTGCTAAAGAATATGCAGGTATCGAATCCAAAGAAGGCCAAGAAAACGGTTGGTTGGTTCATACTCAGGCAACACCATTTGGCTGGACAACTCCAGGTTGGAATTATTACTGGGGTTGGTCTCCTGCTGCCAATGCTTGGATGATGCAGAACGTCTATGACTACTACAAATTCACCAAGGATGAAACCTATCTCAAAGAAAAGATTTATCCAATGCTCAAGGAAACAGCCAAGTTCTGGAATTCCTTCTTGCACTACGACAAATCTAGTGACCGTTGGGTTTCTTCTCCATCATACTCACCAGAGCATGGAACTATCACGATTGGGAATACCTTTGACCAATCTCTAGTTTGGCAGTTATTCCACGACTATATGGAGGCAGCCAATCACCTGAAGGTCGACCAAGATTTGGTGACAGAAGTGAAGGCTAAATTTGACAAGCTCAAACCACTTCATATCAACCAAGATGGCCGAATCAAGGAATGGTATGAGGAAGACAGTCCTCAATTCACTAATGAAGGAATTGAAAACCATCACCGTCACGTTTCTCATCTGGTTGGGCTCTTCCCAGGAACCTTATTTGGCAAAGATCAGCCTGAATATCTGGAAGCAGCACGCGCAACCCTAAACCATCGTGGAGATGGTGGTACCGGTTGGTCTAAGGCTAATAAAATCAACCTCTGGGCTCGTCTCCTAGATGGGAATCGTGCCCATCGTTTATTAGCAGAACAACTCAAATCCTCAACTCTAGAAAACCTCTGGGATACGCACGCTCCTTTCCAAATCGATGGAAACTTTGGTGCAACCAGTGGTATGGCAGAAATGCTTCTCCAATCCCACACAGGCTACATTGCTCCATTACCGGCCCTTCCAGATGCATGGAAAGATGGTCAAGTCTCAGGTCTAGTAGCTCGTGGTAACTTTGAAGTCAGCATGAAATGGAAAGAAAAGAATCTTGAAACGCTTTCCTTCCTTTCTAATGTGGGTGGAGACTTAGTCGTAGACTATCCAAATATCGAAGCTAGCCTTGTCAAGGTAAACGGTAAGGAAGTACAAGCTACCCGCATCAAAGACAATCGCATCCAGCTTGCTACTCAAAAGGGCGATGTCATTACCTTTGAAAACTTCCCTGGTCGTATTACTCGTCTGACTGCCCAACGAAAAGATTCAACAACTGCTGAACTCAACTTCAATACAGTCGAGGGAGCAACTCACTATATTATCCGTCGAGAAAGCAAGGATGAAAATAGTCAAAACTCTACCGTCCGTGAGTTTACAACCAACCAAACTCACTTCGTCGATCGTTCTATTGATTCAAGCCACGCTTATACATATACAGTCCAGGCAGTTTTGGGAGAACGCTCAACACCTGTTTCTGATGCTGCTTCGATTACTGCTTTTAGTGAGCTAATGGACGATCGTGACTCTCGCATTCAGTATGGTGCTGCCTTTGGAGACTGGTCTGACTCAGAACTATTTGGCGGAACTGAAAAATACGTCGATATCTCAAATGGGAATTATTCCGATAAGGATGCAACAGCAACCATTCCTTTCAATGGACCTGGTATTGAAATTTACGGACTCAAGTCTTCTCAATTAGGACTTGCTGAGGTTACAATCGATGGCAAATCTGTTGGTGAGCTAGATTTCTATACGGCTGGAGCTACTGAAAAGGGTGTCCTAATCGGTCGTTATACAAATCTTTCTTCAGGCCCTCACCTTATGACTATCACTGTTAAGCGTGAACATAAGGGACGTGGAAGTGAACGCTCAAAAATTTCCTTAGACTACTTCAAGGTCTTCCCAGGACAAGGAGGAACAGTAGAAAAGATAGATGATCGTGATTCTCGTATCCAGTACGGCTCAGCATTTAAAGACTGGACTGATGCGGAACTCTATGCTTCTACAGAGAAATATGCAGATATCAACGCAGACGATAGTCTTGCTCCTGAAGCAACTGCAAGAATCCCATTCTCTGGCACAGGTATTCGTATTTATGGTCTGAAAACTTCAGCTCTTGGCAAGGCACTTGTAACACTCGATGGAAAAGAAATGCCAAGCCTTGACTTTTACACTGCCGGAGCTACCGAAAAAGGAGCATTGATTGGAGAGTTTACTAATCTAGCAGATGGCGACCATGTCCTAACTTTGAAAGTGGACCCAGATTCTCCAGACGGTCGAAAGAAAATCTCCCTTGATTCATTCGATATTCTAAAAGCTCCATCAGTATCATTAGATACACCAAGCCTCGAACCTATAAAGGTAGAAGATAAGACAGTTACCCTAACTTTACCAACTGGTAACTGGGATGCTGTTGCTGTGACATTCCCTGGTGTTACAGATCCCCTACTCCTAAGAAAAGTCGATGAAGATCATCTTGTCACTTCTGGCGAGCAAACTGTATTAAGCATAAAGGATAACAAGGTTCAAATCGACATTCCTGAAACTACGGAACGTAAAACTGGCAATCCAATAGAAGCTTATGCTATCCTAGGAGAAACACGAAGCAGTACTATTGTAACAGTCTTTCCAAAAGGGGAAACTGCACCTATAGAAGAAAAAGTTGTTACAAGCAAAGGTGATGAGCCTGCTCCAGTAGTAACCATTCCTGAATATACTGACCCAATTGGAACTGCGGGAGAACAGGAAGCGCCTATTGTGGATATTCCTGAGTACACTGAGCCTATCGGTACTGCGGGAGAACAGGGCGCTCCTATCGTGGATATTCCTGAGTACACTGAGCCTATCGGTACTGTGGGAGAACAGGATGCGCCTGTCGTGGATATTCTTGAGTACACTGAGCCTATCGGTACTGCGGGAGAACAGGATGCGCCTGTCGTAGATATCCCTGAGTACAATGGACCTATCGGTACTGCGGGAGAACAAGATGCGCCTATCGTGGATATTCCTGAATACACTGGCCCTATCGGTACTGCGAGCGACCAAGCAGCGCCTATTGTAGATATCCCTGAATACACTGGGCCTATCGGTACTGCAGGGGAACAAGCAGTGCCTACCGTAGATATTCCTGAATATACTAAGCCTATCGGTACTGCGAGCGACCAAGCGGCTCCTATCATCTCTCTTCCTGAGTTTAAACTCAAAGTCTTAAAAGACCAGACTACCGGAGTTCAAGTCATCAGTGGAGCAAATGAGCTAGGTGAAGCAAGTTATCTTGAAATCCAGAAAGTAGACAAGCAAGAACTCTTGGGCAAGAAATATGATGCCTACAAAATTCAACTCAAGAATGAAAATGGTCAACTAATCCAAGCAAAAGGTGCTGTCCTCGTTCGATTACCAATTTCTGGCACAGTCCAAGAATTCTATCGCTTCAGTTCAGAAAAAGACTTGAAAGCGCAAGATTTCACAATTCGTGATGGCATGCTTGAGTTTCTCACCATTGATTTGACTACTTATGCTATCGTCTACAAGACTGAAACAGAAGTCCAACAACCAAGCTCAAGTCAAATCGAAGAAGCTAGTCCATTAGCAAATAAAAACCAGCTCAATGGTGAAAATTCTACAAATGACAAACAACTTCCTGCCACTGGAGAAGAGGCCAGCCCACTCCTCTTCATGGCAAGTCTCAGCTTAGCTTTAACTGCAGCCTTCTTGCTTAAAGGTAAAAAAGAGTGATCCCAATAAATCTATAAAGATTTAGAAAAATAGAAAAAGGATGAGTAAATTACTCATCCTTTTGATTTCTTTCAGAGTCTTTTAAAATAAACTAAAAAGCCAGTTATAAATCCAGTTAAAAATCGAATATAACAAATTCAAAAGGAATTCATAAAAAAATAAACAAATGTGATACCAAATGAATTCTACAATCGTAATCAGTGGCTTGACTAGGATATAAAATAAAATATCCCAAATAAATTTCATTTTTTATCTTCCTTTCTAGGAAGTCCCGCAATCCAAGGCAGAGCAGATATCATTTTATAAGCCGCAAGAAATTTAACAACCTCTAAGGCTTTTGGCTCAGATTCCTTCTTCTCAGTCAGTACTTCCATTCCTTTTACCCAGAGGCATGTCCCAATAATTCTAGCCATTCCTGTAAAAAAATTTGGTTGGTTGTCCATGTGATTCTCCCCTAGTTCATGTCATTTCTAACAGATTAGTTCTTATTGTATTCAGTATATCAAATTTATATAGATTATCAAGTTTTTATCTGCAAAATAAAAAAGTTTCATAATCTTTCTAGAAGCTTTCTAGCTAGATTATAAAACTTTAGTGATTATTTCATTTCTTTTTTATAGCGTTCCAATTCTTCTTGGTTAGCCCAAACGTAATGACCTGGACGAATTTCAACCATAGAAGGTTTGTCTGTTTCATAGTCATGTTGGTCTGGATCATAGACTTTCAAAACTTTCTTACGTTCCAAGATTGGATCTGGAATCGGCACAGCTGATAAAAGTGCTTGTGTGTATGGATGAACTGGATTGTTAAACAATTCTTCAGTTTCAGCCACTTCAACAATAACACCCTTATAAATTACCGCGATACGATCAGAGATAAAACGAACTACTGACAAATCGTGGGCGATAAAGAGATATGTCAAGCCCAATTCCTTCTGGAATTTCTTGAGCAAGTTCAAAACTTGGGCACGAACTGAAACGTCCAAGGCTGAAATCGGCTCATCTGCGATTACAAAGTCAGGTTGCATAACCAAGGCGCGGGCAATCCCGATACGTTGACGTTGTCCACCTGAAAACTCATGAGGATAACGTGTCAAATGTTCAGCCAAAAGTCCAACTTCACTAATAATCTTTTTAACTTTCTCTTGTCTTTCTTCCTCATCCTTAAATAGATGGAAATTATAAAGACCTTCAGAAATGATATAGTCAACCGTTGCACGCTCATTCAAACTAGCAGCAGGGTCTTGGAAAATCATTTGAATACGACGGATTACTTCAGCTTCTTGAGCTCGTGATTTTTTACCGTTGATCTTTTTACCTTCGAAGAGGATATCCCCTTTACTGGTATTATTCAAACCGATAATTGCACGACCAATCGTTGTTTTACCACTACCTGACTCACCAACTAGAGAGAAAGTTTCACCTTTGTTGATAAAGAAGTTAGCATTTTTAACGGCTACAAACTTTTTGCTTCCTTCACCGAAGGAAATCTCTAAGTCTTTAATTTCTACTAATTTTTCAGACATTTCCTTCCTCCTAGTTTTCTAGATGAACAAGACCCATTCTCTCACGAATCTTGTCATGTAAATTTGAAATTACTGCTGGTTTTTCAACTTTTGGAGCTTGTTCATCAAGCAACCAAGTTTTAGCCCAATGAGTATCTGACACAGCAAATTGAGGTGCTTTTTCTTCAAAATCGATCTTCATTGCGTAATCTGAACGAAGAGCAAATGCATCACCTTTTAATTCTGTATATAGTGACGGAGGAGTACCTGGAATTGAATATAGTTCTCCTTTATCATCAGCTAACTGTGGCAAACTTGATAGTAGGCTCCAAGTGTAGGGATGACGAGGATCATAAAATATTTCTTCAACAGTACCGTACTCAACAATCTCACCAGCATACATAACTGCAACTTTATCTGCAATACTTGCTACAACACCGAGGTCGTGTGTGATAAAGATAGTTGTAAAGTGATATTCATTTTGAAGCGACTTAAGCAAGTCAATAATCTGAGCTTGAATCGTCACATCAAGGGCAGTTGTTGGCTCATCACAGATAAGAACATCTGGACGACACGCAAGTGCAATAGCGATAACGATACGTTGGCGCATCCCTCCAGAATATTGGAATGGATACTCCTCAAAACGCTTTTTAGCATCAGGGATACCAACCTTATTCATGTAGTCGATAGTCATTTCTTTTGCTTCTTTTGCTGTTTTACCCTGGTGTTTAATAATAACCTCAGTAATTTGGCTTCCGATTGTTTTGATTGGATCCAAACTAGTCATTGGATCTTGGAAAATCGTTGCAATCTTGGCACCACGAATTTGTTCCCAATCTTTGTGAGACGAAAGTGCTGTTAGGTCTTGTCCACGGTAATCGATGGTCCCCTGAGCGATACGCCCGTTTTCTTCTAACATTCCTGTAAAAGTTTTTGTCAAAACTGATTTACCCGAACCAGATTCTCCAACTAAGGCAAGAACTTCTCCTTCAATCAACTCAAGAGAAACTCCGCGAATAGCGGTCAAAACTTTGTCACGAACATCAAATTCCACGACAATATCTTGAGCAGATAAAATTACATTTTTATTATTTGTCATTTCTACTCCTATCTGTGTGTACGTGGATCACTAGCATCGGCTAAGTTTTGTCCAACAATGAAAAGTGATAAGGAAACCAAAACCAAAGTTGTCAATGGAATCCAGAAGAGGTAGGCATTTGTAGTTACGTTCTGAGAATAATCTGAGATCAAACGTCCCAAACTTGGAACTGTAATCGGCAATCCGAGTCCAAAGAATGAAAGGAAAGCTTCGTATGAGATAAAGGCTGGAAGCATTTGCGTCAAAGTCGTTACGATAACAGATACCAACTGAGGCATAATATTTTTTACTATAATTTTATATGTCGGTGTCCCCAGCGTCTGAGAAGCAAGGTTATATTCCAAATCACGATAACGCATGATTTGAATACGGATTGAATAAGCAATACCAATCCATGTAGTCACACTCATGGCAAAAATCAAGTTCCAGAAACCTGCTCCGATAGAGTAAGTCAAAACGATAACGATCAATAGCGATGGAATATTGTTGATAACGTTGTAGACTTCCATCATGATACGGTCTACCGATTTTGAAATACCCCAGATTCCACCTACAATCACACCGATAACAAGGTTGATAAAGGTCGCAATTACAGAAATTAAGATAGAGTTACGAGCTCCAAACCAGACACCATCAAAGAGAGATTTCCCGTTACTATCTGTACCGAACCAATATTCACCATTCGGTTTGATATAGCGAGCACTAAAATCATTTACCTTACTAACATCGTTAAAGTCAAAATCTGAGAACATTGGATAGATGAAACTCATCAAAACGATGGCAATCAAGATACCGAGCATGATGACTGTTGATTTTTTCTTGAAAAACTGTCTAAAGACAGAACCCCAGTATGAATAGGCAGGAGTATCAATTGCTTCAGAGGCAAAATCATCACGTTTTACAAATTGAAATTTATCATTACTAATTGTAGACATTATTTGCCTCCTTTCTCTGTCAGTTTAATACGTGGGTCAATCATAGTCATCCAAATATCCCCTACAAATAATGAGAAGATAGAAATACATGTAAAGATAAAGACAAGACCAACAACCATATTGTTGTTTGATGCTTTTACAGAGTCAATCAGCATTTTACCCATACCAGGGAAAGCGAAGACTGTTTCTGTAAGAGTTGCTCCACCGATAACACCAATAATAGAACCTGGAATACCTGAAACGAGTGGTACCATAGCGTTCTTAAAGATGTGTTTGTTTGAAATTTCTTTCTCAGATAGACCTTTTGCACGCGCAAAACGAACGAAGTCTTGAGATTGTAAGTCAATCATGTAACGACGAATCCAAATTGCCATACCAGGTGCACCCAACAAGCCTAAAATCACTGCAGGTAAAACATATGAACGCCAGTCTCCAGCACCCAAGATAGGGAATGAATCTGGGAATCCAATTGAAGAACCAATCAAACGAATGATGTATACAAGGGCAATCGTTGGAAGAGCAAGTAAGAAGGTCAAAGCTCCTGTAGAGAAACTATCAATCCATGTATTCTTGTAACGAGCCATTGCAGAACCAAGTGGAATTGCAATCGCGTATGAAATAGCAAGACCAATTAAACCTGTGATAGCAGAGCTTGTAATCATTGAAGGATATTGATAATTACTTTCAGTAGCTGTATAAGAATCATCCTTACCATAGTTTGCTACTTCACGTGCATCTGCTTGACTTGGAGATTTGTAGGTTCTTGAGTAAATGTTAACTGATGATGTTTTCTTACCTGTTGGGAATTGAACTTCTGAAGTCTTAGTTTGTCCTTGACCTTGTGTGATAACTTGAAGAACAGGAGTATTGGCATAAGTTGGGTAAGAATCTCCTAAGTTCAAGTTAACAAAGTTTTGGTGAACAAATGGGAATTGACTGTTGAAGTACAAGAGGTATTTATGTTTAGTCCCTGAACCTACTAGAGACCATCCAATAGCCGGATCGTTTTCAAATCGCAAATAACGCTCTAAATTAGGATTTTCTGGGTCTTGAATCTTGTTTGTATGGTCAATATCAAGCAAGTTTGCATAGAATTTGAACACACGCTCGAAAATAGGGATTTCACGAGTAGCATAGAATTGTCCGCTCTCTGTGAATTCACCCAAAGTCCAACCGTTACCAAGTTGTTGGATATATTTTTCGTAGATAGCTTTATTTGTATCGTTTGCATCAACGGTTACAGAAGGGTCAATGCTACTAGCTTTTTCCTGCAACTCTTTCGTATCGTAATATTCGATATAACCCATACGCTCAAAAACGGTATTTTCATAGTTATCACGTTTATCAGCTGTTGTTGCAATTTTATTGTAGTTAGTATCTTGTTTGAAGATCAACTTCCGTGGAACTAACGTATAGATAATCGTGTAGATCAAGGTCGTTACTAAAAAGATAGAAACTAATGACCGCAAGATACGCATAAAAACATATTTTTTCATATTATTTCCTTTAAAATCCCAAAAGAACCTTCTCCTTTTGGAGAGAAAGTTCTGATGAGCATTATTTATTTCACGTGGCTCGCTAATTCTTTTTGAGCTTTTTCATTTGCTTCTGCTTTTTCTTTAAGCCATTTCTCACGAGCTTCTTGATATTCTTTAGTTGTTACAGTATTTGATTGTAACTTGAGGTACTTGAAGTAAATATCTGAACTTTTATCACCTGATTGAGTGTAAGATGCTGAGAATGGGACAACACGAGAGATAACAGGAGCTGCACCTGAAGCTGCCATTGATGGAAGGAATAGTGAACTATCTGTCAACCAAGCTTGAGCTGCTGCGTATTTTTCATAACGCTTGTTAATATCACTTGTTTCTTTTCCAGCTTCGTCAACTAATTTATCATATTCGTTCAAACCAACTTGAGCAACCGCTGGGTTTGATGGATTATCATAGCCCATGTAAGTCTTAGTTGTTTCGCTATTAGTTGTTTTCAAGATATCAAGGTATGTTGATGGATCTTCATAGTCTGGATTCCATCCAACCGCACCTGAAAGATCCCAATCTTCTGCTGCTGCATTTGCAGCATAGTAAGTAATATTCAACAACTCATCTTTAGTTACTTGTTGGATATCAATCACTACATTTTCTTCACCAAGAACTTTTTCTACAGATTGTTTGAATGACTGGATACGAGCGATATAGCCTTTAGAAGTTTGGTCAACGGCAATATCCAAATGAATAGGGAATTTAACACCGTCTGCTTCCAAAGCTGTTTTGGCTTTCGCAAGTTCTGCTTTAGCTTTATCAGCATTGAAAAGTCCATCTTGACCATCAGTAAAGTTTACATCTTTCCACTCATCTCCGTAAGAAACAACTTTTTCAGCAACTAAATCACCAAAAGTTTTTTCTCCTGCAGAAACGAAGTCAGGTTTTACAAAAAGGTTACGAACAGCAAGTGCTGCTCCATCTTCACCATTAATCTGTGCAGAGTATGATTTACGGTCAAATGCAAAGTTCAAAGCTTGACGGAAATCTTTATTAAGAATAGCTTTCTTAGTAGAAGTCTTTTCTTCATCAGTAGTTTTTGAAGTGTATTTGTATGATTGACGGTCAATATTGATACCCAAACCAGCAATACCAGGTCCAGCTGGTGTGTAGTAAATATTATCTTTATATGTTTCTGCTACTTTCGAGTAGTTTGAACTAGTCGGGTATAGACGAGCTGAGCTGTATGCTCCACTTGTAAAGTTACGTTCAAGTGACTCTTGGTCAGATCCGTCAAAGTAAGCAAGAGTTACAGTATCCAAATGAACATTATCTTTATCCCAATAGTTTTCATTCTTAACAAACTCAATAGAAGACTTAGCAGTCAATCCCTTAAGCAAGAATGGACCATTATAAAGCAATGATGTTGGGTCAGTTGCCTTACCAAAGTCTTCACCTTTTGATTTTTCAAATTCTTCGTTCAAAGGCCAGAAGATTGAGTAAGACATTTTAGTGTTCCAATATGGCTCAGGCTTGTTCAAAGTATACTCAAGAGTGTAGTCATCGACTGCTTTGATACCAACTGAGGCAAAATCTTTATTGTTTCCGGCCACATAATCTGCCAATCCTTTTACAGAATCTTGAGCAAGATACAATGCTTCTGATTTCTTATCAGCTGCGTGTTTCAAACCATTTACGAAGTCTTTAGCAGTTACTTCTGCGTACTCTTCACCATCAGATGTATACCATTTTACTCCCTTACGAATCTTGTAAGTATAAGTTAAACCATCTTGTGATACAGACCAGTCTTCTGCAACTGCTGGTGCAAGGTTCCCATATTTATCATTTGTAAATAGGCCATCAATTCCATTTGAAGTAGCAACTTTTGTACTTTGTTTACCAGAGATTAGATAGTCCAAAGTTTCTGGATCAGAATTATATACATAACCATAAGCTTTTGGAGCCTCTGCATCATTAGATGACTTTGATGAACCGCAAGCTGCGAGAACACCTGTTGCAAGTAGCGCTACACCTGCTACTGCAAAAATCCGACTTTTTTTCATATTACTTAACTCCTCTTTTGAAATTAATAAGATAATGCTTATTATACCACAACCACTTTAAAAAGTAAACGAATTTTCAGAATATTTTGTCGCATTTTTTTGAAACATTGAATTCTCACTTTTCAGAAAAGAAAGTATTGACGTAAGGAAGTTTTCAAGGTATAATATTAAAAGTTAAGGCGGTATAGCCAAGTGGTAAGGCACGGCTCTGCAAAAGCTTGATCGTCGGTTCAAATCCGTCTACCGCCTCTATATAAACGAAGACTCCTAACGGAGTCTTTTCTTTTTTACACTAAAAAAGCTTTATCAGTTTTCTCTGATAAAGCTTTTGTTTTATTCAGTTTCTTCTTCTGATTCAAGTTCTTGAATTTGAACCTTAAGCTTGGTGACACGACCATTTTTTACTTTGTCATTTGTCAAGGTGATATGCTTGTTGCCACTATCTAACTCATAACTGAGTTTTTCTGATGTCGGAATAGTTCCCACGCCTGTCAAATAATAACCAGCAATGGTATCTACATCGTCACTCTCAAGTTCGACATCAAAATAATCATTGAAATCGTTCAAATTCATTGTCCCTTGGACAATATGAGTATCCTCACCGATAGTATGAACATAGACTTCAGCACGGTCAGTCTCATCATCAATCTCACCAACAATCTCTTCAAGGAGATCCTCAAGTGTTACCAAACCAGCCATTCCTCCGTATTCATCAAGAAGAATAGCCATCTGTCTTTGTGA
This sequence comes from uncultured Streptococcus sp., assembly GCA_934201655.1. Taxonomy (GTDB): domain Bacteria; phylum Bacillota; class Bacilli; order Lactobacillales; family Streptococcaceae; genus Streptococcus. Next base: position 23,156 of record CAKPXD010000005.1, read on the forward strand.
ATTTCTCAGTTCTTTTAACAAATCGTCCACAAAAATGGTCTCAGGCACAAAGAGTGGATCTTGTAAGATTCGCTTCCAGACGATATTATCGAATCCACTAACAAAGGCTTCTTTAAGGAGACTCTTGGTATGAATCAAACCAATGACATTGTCCTTATCGCCGTCATAAACAGGAATTCGAGAAAAGTTTTGTTTTAAGATACTTTCGATAATGGTCTGAGTGTCATCTTGGATATCTACCATAAAGGCATCTGTTCGAGGAACCATGACTTCACGCGCCATAAGCTCATCCAGTGAGAAAATCCCCTGCAACATCTCGATTTCATCAGCATCCAAAGTTTCTTCGCTTTTAGTCAGCATATACTCAATCTCGTCACGAGTCATCTTTTCATCCGCATCGTCAAATGTCATCGGCGTCAAACGACTCAAAAGATTGGTTGATGCTGACAACATCCAAACAAAGGGACTCACAATCTTACCGAGAGCAATAATAAATGGCACTGTTCGGATTGCCAAGGCATCTTTTAGATTTAGAGCAATGCGTTTAGGATAAAGTTCACCAAAAACGATTGAAATATAGGTCAAAAAAGCAAGTGATAAGAAAGAAGCTACTGCATACGCAGTCTCGCTATTCCCCATCCAAGAGGCAATCAATTCGCCAAGAGAATCTGCTAACCTAGCCCCTGATAAGATCGTAATTAAAGTAATACCAACTTGAATGGTTGATAAAAAGTGATTGGGGTTTTCAAGTACCTTTAGCAAACGGATATAACGTTTATCCCCCTCTTCAGCCTTTTGTTCGACACGTGAGCGACTAAGAGAAACCATAGCCATCTCTGTAGCAGAGAAAAAAGCATTTAAAAAGGTCAAAACAACTAATAATACAAATTGCAGTAACAAATCCTGACTGCTCGGGTCTTCCATTTTCCTTCTCCTAAAAAGTATAATTGTGACTATTATACCATATTTTTCAACTTCTACACATTAAATTGTGATTTCTATAGTAAATCCCCTATCAAAACGATAAGGGACCAACTATCTATTAGTTCTTTGTAACAGTTACTTTTCCTGTTCGGTAATCTAACTGAATTCCCTTTTGAACGTTAGGAACTACGACGTTAAACTCCAATTCACCATCAGATGATTTGGCTTCAATCTGAGATGCAGAAGGAACCAAATCTTCTTCTGTAGCGTAGAGCAATGTGACACGGTAACGCACGCGCTTATTTTGATCCAAAGCCTTTCGAACTAAACTTTCATAGTAGTTTTGTCCAGTCGAATCTTCTGCGCGTGCTTGGTTGGCCCAGGCTGTTTGTACAGCGATATTTTTGGGATTGCTAGTAGATGCATCAAAACCATCTAAACCACCAATCAAGGCATAGCCTAATAAATGTCCTCTATCTACAGCGTGATTATAAGTCCCTTTTAGGTTTTTGACTTGATGCCATCCTGCTGGGGTCCAAGAAGTTGAACCATTCCCGGTTTCTTCACGGTCTTTATACTGTCTTGTTGCTTTTGACATGAGGGCGTTAGCCACAGTTGGAACCGTCTCTCCACCTACAGTTTTTGTCTTATTATCAGCATAGGGTTTACTTGAAACCTTTGCATCTAAGTTCGTTTTGTTCCCATTTACGATAAAGGCACCTGCTCCATTCCACTCAAGAGTACCCTTTATTTGTTTTTTTACCGAATCAGTCAGTACACTCTCGGCCAATTTTTGACTTGGAGTATCAAGCGACTGGGATTTCTGGTTGACTTGTGTTTGCGGTGTAGCATTGGAAGCCTGCATTTCTTTTATGTAGTAACTTCCTGCCGACAAAAGTAGGAAAAGCAGAAGACCTATGAGTGCCTGCCTTGTTTTTTTATTCATTTTTTCTCCTTAGTTTTGTTCTTAGAAAAAGGCTGGTCTCCCAGCCTATTTCCCTGTAAATTTCGCAATTAACTCATGCCACTTTTCTGGAGCTAAAATCGCCCATGGATCTTGGCCCTTGCCTAAGATACCGTAGCCAATCATCAAGCCAATTCCAAGTGCTAAGACACCTAAAAGTAAAACAATGATGACTAAAAGAAATCGACGCAGCACATAAGCTACTTCTTTATTCATCTTCATCAGCTTCCACACTTACCCGTTCAATATTAGCCCCTAACTGAGCTAACTTTTCATGAAAACGATAATAACCTCTATCCAAATGGACAAGTTTTCCAACAACAGTCTCACCCTCGGCCACTAAGCCTGTCAATATCAAGGCTGCACTGGCACGAAGGTCCGTAGACAGCACTTCTGCCCCTTGGAGAGGTTGCCCTCCAACGATACGAGCAGTGTCACGGATAATCTCAGAATGCAAGCCCATGCGACGCATTTCCTCTAGATGTTGGAAACGATTCTCAAAGACTGTCTCAACCATAGTTGATTCTCCTTGAGCAACCGTCATAAGAGCAGTAAACTGTGCCTGCATGTCCGTAGGAAACCCAGGATGTGGTAAGGTCTTGACATGAACTGCTTTTAGTTTGTCTCGTTGAGAACGGATGCGGATACCTTCATCTTCGTCGATGACTTCAACACCCATTTCCTGTAATTTCGCCAACAAAGGACGGTTGTGTTCCCAGATAGCATCTTGAATTAGAACATCTCCGCCTGTCATTGCAGCAGCAACCATGAAAGTCCCTGCTTCAATACGGTCTTGTACAACATTATGTGTTGCACCATGTAATGTTTCAACACCAGTGATGGTGATGCTTTCTGTTCCTGCGCCTTTGACTTTAGCTCCCATTTTATTTAAAAGAACAGCTAAGTCTACAATTTCAGGTTCACGTGCTGCATTCTCAATAACAGTCACTCCATCAGCAAGCGTCGCAGCCATCATTAAGTTTTGGGTCGCTCCAACACTAGGAAAGTCCATATAGATGTGAGCTCCATGCAAACGGTCCGCCTTAGCTTCGATATAACCTGCCGTTTGAGTAATCCGAGCTCCCATCGCCTCCAAACCTTTAAGGTGAAGGTCAATCGGACGACTACCAATTGTACAGCCTCCTGGCATCGAAACTTTAGCGTGACCGACTCTAGCTAGAATTGGACCCAAGACTACAATTGAAGCACGCATCTTGCTGACATACTTATAAGGCGCTTCTTCTGTGATATTACCTGTTGCATCTACTTCAACAATATGTGCTTCTTGATCAAAATTAACTTTAGCATTTAAACCACGAACGACCTGGTTCATGGTAAAGACATCTGATAAGATAGGAACATTTTTTAAAACTGTTTTTCCTTCGCTTGCTAAAATTGTCGCCGCAAGCAGTGGCAAAACTGCATTTTTCGCGCCCTCAATTGTAACACTTCCGACAAGGCGATTATCGCCACCTCGAACTACAATTTTTTCCATAAATATTTTCCTTTACTTTCGAGTTTAGAATAATGTCCGTACGGCTTCTTGCCATAGTTGGTAGAGATTTAGGAAAAAAGAACTGATTAGATACCCTAAACCGATACTACACAACACTACCAAAAGTCGTACTTTCCTCGCATTGTCCTTAGTCACCTTCAAAATTTGATCCCATTTGACTAAATCTTTCAAAAGTTGAAAAACTAGGTAGACAAAAAACATATGACTACTGAGGGTAAAAAACAATTGAATCATCTGCCTATTATACCATCTTCTCTTTTTCAACGCTAGTCTATGGACTTGCACTATATTTTATGGGTTGTTTTTCAAGTAATCAATTGCATCCTGAAGTGTTTTTACAGGAACAATCTTCATGTCTGTTTTAATCATTTCAGCAGCTTCTACAGCCGTGTCATAATTACTTTTAGCATTAGGATTGGCCTTTTTAGCTTCTTCAGTTACTGGATTGTTAGGAGCAAAGAATACAGTAGCTCCTTTTTTTGCAGCAGCAACAACCTTTTTGTCAATTCCCCCAATATCACCAACATTTCCATCTCTGTCGATACTTCCTGTACCAGCAATGATACGTCCATTTCGAAGAGTTGGATCTGCAATTTGCGTATAGATGGATAAACTAAACATCATTCCAGCACTCGGACCACCAATGCCAGCAGTTGAAAACTTGATTGGCACATCACTTGACACTTCTGTGCGGTCAATCAAACCGATTCCAATACCGTTTTTCCCATTTTCCAGAGTAATGATTTTTCCTTCAGCGGTTTTGACTTTCCCATCTTCTTGATAAGTAACCTTAACCTTATCACCTAGCGTTTGAGAATTAACGTAGTCGACCATTTCCTTGGAACTCTCAAAAGTCTTATCATTGACAGCTGTTACTGTGTCGGCAATATTAAGGATCCCCTTGAAAGTCGAGTTATCTGTCACAGTCAAAACATAGACGCCCAGATATTTGAGCTCTATTTCCTTACCAGCTGCCTTGAGTCCTTGATATTTGGCCATATTTTGCGAAGTTTCCATGTAAAACTGGTTGATTCGCATAAATTCTGCATCTGAAGAACCACCTGTCATTTCTTTGGCACTACGAATATCTGTAAAAGGTGTTAGCCAAGCATAAACCAAGTCCACCATTCTGGCGTGTTTAACTCCTACCGTCACAAATTGGTAAGAACCTTCCTCTTGGTCAGGTTGATTATTGACCTGTAAAACCTTTCGAATATCTTCTGAAGTCCCTGGCACCTCAATGTAATAAGGAAGTGGTACTGTAAAAGCTATAAAAGTGATAATGAGCCCGATGATTAAATATATGGGCCATCTAGTTTTTTTCTTCATGTTTTAACTCCTCTAAGACAGCATTTGGTACATACTTGCTAATATCTTGACCAAACTTCAATAGTTCTCTCACAGCTGAAGAGCTGATGTAGACATGCTCTGGGCGGCTATGGAGATAGACTGTCTCAATCTCTCCTACTAATTGATGATTGTAAAAATCAAAACTGGCTTCATACTGAAGGTCCGCAGCGTTACGCAAACCACGAACAAGAACATGGACACCCAATTTTCTAGCAACATCAACGACTAATTCATCATGAGAGGCGATAACTTGGACATTCTCTAGATGTGCCACTGCTTTTTCAACCGTCTTCAAACGACTCTTTATCGGTAAGAATCCATTTTTGTGTGGATTATAAAAAATCCCTACATACAATTTATCAAAGAGCTTACTTGCACGCTCAATGAGATCCATATGCCCATTTGTCATTGGATCAAACGAACCTGTGAATAGCCCAATTTTATCTGACATAAACCGTCACCTTACTAATCCCATATATTTTTTCCTTCCAGATGCCCAAACAGGCAATCTCTTCTGGAAGTTCTACTGATTTATCGGTTTCACAAACCACCATAACATCATCTGCTAGAAGATTTCTCTCCGCCATTTTTTCAATGTCGGATACGATTTGCTCCTTGGCATAGGGAGGGTCCAAAAAGATGAGGTCAAAGACACCATCAACCTGTTCTAATGCACGACTGGATTCCATTTTTAATAATTGAAACTTTGAGGTTTCCTTGGTCATCTGAATGTTTTCTGCCACAATATTCTGTGCACGACGATCCTTCTCAACTAGGACAGCGCTCGACATTCCTCTTGAAACTGCCTCGATGGATAGACCTCCACTACCAGCATAGAGATCTAGCACACGTCCTCCTTCAAAGTAAGGGCCAATCATATTGAAAATAGCTCCTCGGACTTTGTCCGATGTCGGCCTCGTTGTTTTCCCGTCCAAGGTCTTTAAAGGACGTCCTCCGTAGATTCCTGATACGATTTTCATAAGGTATATTATACCAAATTCTGATGAAATAAGAAAATCGAACCTCTCGGTTCGATTGATTAAAGAATATTCTCGTAAGTATCTCTGACTTCTTGTGGCCAAACACTGGTTTGAACTTCACCGATGTGTTTCTTACGAAGTAAGAACATGGCCATACGAGACTGTCCAATCCCTCCACCGATTGTCAATGGGAAGAGGCCGTTTAAGAGAGCCTTGTGCCATTCCAAAGAAAGGCGGTCTTCATCTCCCGTGATAGCTACTTGGCGACGAAGAGTGTCTTCATCGACACGAATCCCCATTGAAGACAATTCAAAGGCTGCACCCAAATTATCATTCCAAACAAGGATATCTCCATTTAGACCCTTGTAGCCATTTTCAGATTCTGTTGTCCAGTCATCATAGTCCGGCGCACGTCCGTCATGAGGTTTTCCATCTGACAATACACCACCGATACCAATCAAGAAGACCGCACCGAACTCCTTACAGATAGCATTTTCACGTTCTTTTGGAGTTAAGTCTGGGTAACGTTCTACCAATTCTTCAGTATGGATAAAAGTAATTTGCTTGGGCAAGATTGACTCAATATCATAGCGGGCTTCGACTGCCAGCTCTGTTAAACGAATAGCCTTATAAATCTTTTCGACCGTTTCTTTAAGGTAGGCAAGATTGCGCTGTCCATTTGGAATAACTTTTTCCCAGTCCCACTGATCTACATAGACTGAGTGAGTCGCATCTAGCGAATCTTCGTCTGGACGAAGGGCCTTCATGTGAACAAAGAGGCCTTCTCCCTCGCCAAAACCAAAACGAGCCAAGGTATGGCGTTTCCACTTAGCAAGTGAATGCACCACTTCATAGGTTTCATTAGGAATCTGCAAAACCTTAACTGAAACTGGATGTTCAATACCTGAAAGGTTGTCCTGCATACCATCACCAACCTTACTCAAGATTGGTCCTTGCACTTCTACTACTTCTAACTTATCTTTTAAATATTGGGTAAAGGTATTTTTTACAAATGAAATCTCTTCTTGCTGATGGATAAAACTTTTCTTCATACGTTCCTCCTTTTGAATAATAAAAAGATTATACCTTTTTGTTAGTAAAAATGGAAGTAAAAATTAAAAAAGAGCTCATTTGAGCTCTAAAAGTATTAATCGTCTCTTCCAAAGATACGTAGGAAGCTAAGGAAGAGGTTGATAAAGTCGAGGTAGAGGCTAAGTGCTAAAGAAATTGCCCAGCCTGTAGCTACCTGACCATCTGACTCTTCGTAAACATAACGAATTTTTTGATTATCCCAAGCAATGAGACCTGCAAAAACAAGCACCATAACAATACTAATAATGTAATCCATTAGGTCACTATTTAGGAAAACATTGACAACCATGGCGAGTATCAGACCAAATAGGGCTGCAATCAAAGCACGACCGATTCCACTCAAATCCTTTTTAATGACTACTCCTACGATAGCCATCACAAAGAAGAGGGCTGCACTGGAGATAAAGGCTGTCAAAACTGTCCCAGGAAGATAGAGCGAAACAATGAAGCTTAGTGAAAAACCATTAACCGCTGAGTAGAGCAGAAATATTGGAAAGGTTGCTGGACTATTCTTTACCGCTAAACCACTCGCAAAAATCACTAGAGCTACTTCTACAATTCCTGTTACGATTAGCCATATACGGGCGTTAATCATTAACTGAACAAGAAGATCTTGGAAGGTTGTTAACATCAAGGCTGAAACAATTGCAGATAAGGCAATCCCAATCCCGACAAAAGCATAAACTTTTGCATAAAATTGATTCAGACCAGAACGTTCTTGAATAATTGTTTGATTCATATCTTTTTCTCCTTATGAAATCTTTTTACTGATTATAACAAAAATAAACTATTTTAACTCAAATAAAACATGAGTATCCCTGCCGCGATGGCAACGTTGAGACTTTCCGCTTGCCCTTTCATGGTAATATGAACCAGTTGGTCTGCCTGATTTGTCATGAATGGACTAATGCCTTGACCTTCATTTCCCATGACCAAGGCGAAATCTTCTAGCTGAGCAAGTTCACGATAATCTTTAGAATTTTGAGACAAGGTGGTGGCTAGAATGGGCAAGTGATTCTTTTTAGCCTCTTCAACAAATGTTTCAACAGGCATCCGATAAATCGGTACATGAAAATGACTGCCCTGCATAGATCGGAGAGTCTTCAAGCTGTAAATATCTGCTGACTTGCTTGAAACGATGACTCCAGAAAAACCTGCTGCATCTGCCGTTCGAATCATTGTGCCAACATTTCCAGGATCCTGCACGTCTTCCAAGAAAAGATATTTTCCTTGGCTCAAATCCGGTAACTGCTCTTCTTCCTTTTGAACAATGGCTACAATGCCCTGAGGAGTTTGTGAATCCGCTAAATCAAGTAAGATTTCTTCCGACACAAAGACAGTCTGAGGATAAGTTCCTAATTTTTCCTCATGTTCTGCCAAGGCAAAAATTTTCTCAATCTTAGCACCTGCCTGAAGAGCTTCTTCGAACAAATGCCAACCCTCAATTAAATAAGAAGATTTGCGATATTTTTTTTGATGCAATTTCTTGGCATTTTTTACCACAGAATTGGCTTTAGAGGTTATAATAGTCATAGGAGTATTATAACACAATCAAGGAGGTTTGGTATGCAAAAGGTCAAAATGATCGCACAAGGTCGCGTTCAAGGCGTTGGTTTCCGCTGGGGTGTCTATACCCTTGCCCTAGAGCTAGGTGGAATCACTGGACGTGTCTGGAACAACGATGACGGAACAGTTGAAATTCTTGCCCAAGCAGAGTCTTCAGCTATCATGGCTAAGTTCATCCAAGAAATCCGAAAAGGACCTACTCCCTTCTCAAAAGTAACTTATCTAGATGTTCAATTGAGCAACTTCCCATCCTATTCAGATTTCAAAGTAGCAAATTAGGTCTCTAGAACTATTGTATATTTTCAAAAAAAACAGTAGAATAGAAAGGTATCATTTTTAAGAAGGAATTAAAACAGTGAAATCAATTAAACGAATCGCCCTCTCTATCATGGGAGTGGCCATGCTATTAGTCTTAACAGGCTGTGTCCAGGTTGATAAAGCAACAGGTAAGCCAATTGGTCCCGTTTGGGATTTCTTGGGTGCCCCTATGGCTGAAGCTATCAAGTACTTTGCTACTGATAAAGGGCTAGGCTTCGGGGTCGCTATTATTATCGTAACCATTATCGTCCGCTTGATTATTTTACCACTTGGTATCTATCAATCTTGGAAGGCAACTCTTCACTCTGAAAAGATGAACGCCCTCAAGCATGTTCTTGAGCCACATCAAACTCGTCTCAAAGAAGCAACAACTCAAGAAGAAAAACTGGAAGCCCAACAAGCTCTCTTTGCTGCTCAAAAAGAGCACGGTATCAGCATGTTTGGCGGAGTAGGATGTTTCCCTCTCCTCATCCAAGTGCCTTTCTTCTCTGCCATCTACTTTGCTGCTCAACATACAGAAGGTGTTGCTGAAGCTAGCTTCTTAGGAATCGCACTTGGTTCTCCAAGTTGGATTCTTATCTCCTGTGCAGGTGTTCTCTACTACGTCCAATCGCTCCTTTCACTACACGGAGTTGAAGATGAGACTCAAAGAGAACAACTCAAGAAGATGATTTACATGAGTCCAATGATGATTGTCATGTTCTCAATCTTTTCACCAGCCAGCGTTACGCTTTACTGGGTTGTCGGTGGTTTCATGATGATCCTTCAACAATTCATCGTCAACTACATCATTCGTCCAAAACTTCGTAAAAAAGTACGTGAAGAATATGCCAAGAACCCACCAAAAGCAAGCAAAACTTCAGGTGCTCGTAAAGATGTAACTCCTGAATCAGCAGCAGTTATCTCAACTTCTACTAAGAAGAAAAATAAAAAACGTAATTCTGGAAAACAACATTCTAGATAAAAAATAAAAGGCTTAGCATTCGAGCTAAGCTTTTTTTATATCAGAAAAGCCCGATGTTTTCATCGGGCTTCTTTTTATCCATGTACACGTTTCATGTAATCTTGATAGCTTTCTGTATCCATCAATTCCTTAGCATTCTTGACACGATCTGCTGTTGGAGGTTTAACTCCTTCAAGCGAATACGGAATGCCAAGTTCACGCCATTTGAATTCTCCCATAGTGTGGTAGGGTAGGATTTCAAACTTATCAACGTTTTTAAGAGTTTTTACGAACTTACCAAGCTCAATCAAATCCTCATCGCGGTCTGTCAATCCAGGCACAAGAACGTGACGAATCCAAACAGGTTTCCCAATATCTGACAAGTACTGAGCACATGCCAAGATATTTTTATTGGTTTGACTGGTTACAATCTTGTGTTGTGCTTCGTTGATTTCCTTGATATCAAGAAGAACCAAGTCTGTCACAGCCATGAGTTTATTGAACTTTTCTAGATAGCGTGGTTTGTTACGGAATGGAAGGGCACAAGT
>CAKPXD010000006.1 GCA_934201655.1 uncultured Streptococcus sp.
AAATTTCAAAGAAAACATTAGCAAAAGCATTCCATCATTGGTATTATGGTCATTTGACTTGTTTCTCTCAAGAACACATGCAAACCTTCGGGTACTTGACTTCTATGCTTCCAATCGTAGAAGAAATGTATGATACAAAAGAAGAACAAAAAGATGCCATGCAAACCTATACCGCCTTTTTCAATACTGAACCGCAACTTGGATCCCTTGTTGTAGGGATTACAGCTGGTTTGGAAGAAGCGCGTGCAAATGGAGACGCAGTAGATGGTGAAACCATCAATGGGATGCGTGCCGGTTTGATGGGACCAATCGCTGGTATTGGTGACTCTTTAGTAGTAGGTACCTTGATTCCAGTCCTTTTAGGGATTGCACTTGGTCTTTCAAAAGGTGGTAACGTCGCTGGTGCTATCTTCTACATCGTCGTGTGGAACTTCCTAGTCTACTTTGGTATGCGCTTTGCCTTCTTCAAAGGGTATCAATTAGGGGATAAAGCCGTTGAATTCTTAGTAGGACCAAAAGGACAAGCTCTTCGTAAAGCGATTAGCGTTGTCGGTGGTATGGTTATCGGTGCCGTAGCAGCGACTTGGGTCTCTGTTACAACAGCACTCGAATTCAAAAATGCTAACGGAGAAGCCTTCCTTAAAATTCAAGAAAAGATTGATGGTGTTTATCCAGGTCTCTTGACAGCAACCTTCATCACTATTTGCTGGTGGTTGATGTCTAAGAAAAAAGTTTCACCAAACAAAGTCATGTTAATTCTAGTTGTTGTTGCCTTAATTGGTGTTGCTCTAGGTATCTTTGACCCACATCTTAATTACTAAGGTCAAGAGCCCCCAATATTTACTAGTAAAAATTTTGAGAATGAAGTAGACTAATCTCCTTCTCTTACACTTCATTCTCAATTTTTATCAGGAGGATTTTCATGGTTACAAAACAAGAACTTGTTAATGGATATGAAACAGAAATTAAGTATCAACGCCACATGCTTGAAAATTTGGGTCGTTGGTTCAGTTTGCTCTTTATCACTGCTAGTATTGGTGTGGTATTGATTTATCTTTTTCATAAAAGCTTCCTCCCACTCTTAATTTTCGGAATTTTACTTGCCTTGGTTGGAATCTTGGGTATGGTGGTTTTTGGATATGGTATCTACCGCGGGCGGATCAATCTCCAAAAGGTTATCGATGATTTCAATCAAAAATTGACGATTCTCAATTAATATTAAAGGAACATCTCTTTCACTTTAGAGGTGTTTTTCCTTGACTATTTTTGACCAAGTGATACAATAGAACTATGGTTTAGCACTCATATACAAAGAGTGCTAATGATATGATTGTATTATGGAGGAAGACAAATGTTGAAACCATTAGGCGACCGTGTGGTCTTAAAAATTGAAGAAAAAGAAGCAACTGTTGGGGGATTTGTCCTCGCAAAATCAGCCCAAGAAGAAACGAAAACAGCTACTGTAGTGGCTACTGGACAAGGTGTTCGTACCTTGAACGGTGAGTTAGTTGCTCCGAGTGTAAAAGTTGGAGATCAAGTTTTGGTAGAAGCTCATGCAGGCATTGATGTCAAAGATGGGGATGAAAAATACCTCATTGTAGGTGAAGCTAGTATCTTGGCAATCGTCGAAGAATAGAAGGAGAAGGTAAGTATGGCAAAAGACATTAAATTTTCATCAGACGCTCGTTCAGCTATGGTTCGTGGTGTTGATATCCTAGCAGACACTGTTAAAGTAACCTTGGGACCTAAAGGTCGTAACGTTGTGCTTGAAAAATCATTTGGTTCTCCATTGATTACCAATGATGGTGTAACAATCGCTAAAGAAATCGAATTGGAAGACCATTTTGAAAATATGGGTGCCAAATTGGTATCAGAAGTAGCTTCTAAAACCAATGATATTGCTGGTGATGGTACTACTACCGCAACAGTATTGACTCAAGCTATCGTTCGAGAAGGGATTAAAAACGTTACTGCTGGTGCAAATCCAATTGGTATTCGCCGTGGGATTGAAACTGCGGTCGCTGCAGCTGTTGAAGCCTTGAAGAATACGGCTATCCCTGTTGCTAATAAAGAAGCTATTGCTCAGGTTGCTGCTGTATCATCTCGCTCTGAAAAAGTTGGTGAATACATCTCTGAAGCCATGGAAAAAGTTGGTAAAGACGGAGTTATCACCATTGAAGAGTCTCGTGGAATGGAAACAGAGCTTGAAGTGGTTGAGGGAATGCAGTTTGACCGTGGTTACCTCTCACAATACATGGTTACTGATAATGAAAAAATGGTTGCAGACCTTGAAAATCCATACATTTTAATCACTGACAAGAAGATTTCAAATATCCAAGAAATTTTGCCACTTCTAGAAAGTATTCTTCAAAGTAGCCGTCCGCTCTTGATTATTGCAGATGACGTTGACGGTGAAGCTCTTCCAACTCTTGTCTTGAACAAGATTCGTGGAACTTTTAACGTCGTTGCTGTTAAGGCCCCTGGATTCGGTGACCGTCGTAAGGCTATGTTAGAAGACATCGCGATTTTGACAGGCGGAACTGTTATCACAGAAGAGCTTGGTCTTGAGTTGAAAGATGCTACCATCGAAGCGCTTGGTCAAGCAGCGAGAGTGACTGTAGATAAGGATAGCACTGTTATTGTAGAAGGCGCAGGTAATCCTGAAGCAATTGCTAACCGTGTCGCTGTCATCAAGTCTCAAATTGAAACAACAACATCAGAATTTGACCGTGAAAAACTTCAAGAGCGCTTAGCTAAATTGTCAGGTGGTGTCGCAGTTATCAAGGTTGGTGCTGCAACTGAAACTGAGTTGAAAGAAATGAAACTCCGTATCGAAGATGCTCTTAACGCGACTCGTGCAGCTGTTGAAGAAGGTATCGTTGCAGGTGGTGGTACTGCCCTTGTTAATGTTATCTCAGCTGTCGCTGCCTTGGAATTAGAAGGCGATGAAGCAACAGGTCGCAATATTGTTCTTCGTGCCTTAGAAGAGCCTGTACGTCAAATTGCCCACAACGCAGGTTATGAAGGTTCAATTGTTATTGATCGTTTGAAAAATGCAGAAGCTGGTACAGGCTTTAACGCTGCGACAGGTGAATGGGTCAACATGATTGAAGCAGGTATTATCGATCCTGTTAAGGTTAGCCGTTCAGCCCTTCAAAACGCAGCTTCAGTTGCAAGTCTTATCTTGACAACAGAAGCCGTTGTGGCCAACAAACCAGAACCTGTAGCACCAGCTCCAGCTATGGATCCTTCAATGATGGGTGGTTACTAATAAATAAAAACAGGTAGAAATCAAAATTTCTACCTGTTTCTTTTGAATCACTTAAAAAGAGGGAGCACAGCTTCCTCTTTTTTTATCTGAAAATGTTATGGTTTGATGACTTCAGCTCCACCCATGTATGGACGAAGGACTTCAGGAATAGTAACAGAACCATCTTCGTTTTGATAGTTTTCAAGAATTGCAGCAACGGTACGTCCAACAGCAAGTCCAGAACCGTTCAAGGTGTGGAGAAGTTTAACCTTACCATCTGCTTCATCACGATAACGGATTTGGGCACGACGTGCTTGGAAATCTTCTGTATTTGAACAGCTTGAGATTTCGCGGTAGGTATTTTGTGCTGGGATCCAAACTTCCAAGTCGTAAGTCTTAGCAGCTGAGAAGCCCATATCTCCTGTAGAAAGAGCAACTACACGGTATGGCAAGTTGAGTTTTTGAAGGATGTTTTCAGCGTTGGCTGTCATCTTTTCAAGTTCTTCGTATGATTCTTCAGGCTTGGCAAATTTCACCATTTCTACCTTGTGGAATTGGTGCAAACGAATCAAACCGCGAGTATCGCGACCAGCAGAACCAGCTTCAGAACGGAATGATGGACTCATAGCAGTAAAGTAGATTGGCAGTTCCTTACCATCAATAATTTCATCACGGTAGTAGTTAGTCAAAGGTACTTCAGCTGTAGGAATGAGGACATAGTTGGTATCGCTGATCTCAAATGTATCTTCCTTGAATTTTGGATATTGACCAGTACCAAACATAGAATCATGGTTAACCATGTAAGGGGTGATGACTTCAGTATAACCTTCTTTTCCGTGTTCATCTAGCATAAAGTTGTAGATTGCACGTTCTAAACGAGCTCCAAGGCCTTTATAGAAGAGGAAACGAGCTCCAGTGACTTTTCCACCACGTTCCCAGTCAAGAATACCAAGGTCTTCTCCGAGATCCCAGTGGGCTTTTGGTTCAAAGTCAAACTCACGAGGAGTTCCCCAACGGCGAACTTCTACGTTATCATCTTCGTCTGCCCCAATAGGAACACTGTCAGCTGGGATGTTTGGAAGAGTAGTGGTAAATTCTGTCAATTTAGCATCGATTTCAGCTAATTCTGCATCGAGTGATTTGACTTCGGCAGATAGGGTTTGCATGGCAGCAATCTTATCGTCGGCATTTTCCTTGTTGCGCTTAGCTTGAGCAATTTCAGCAGAAACCGTGTTACGCTCGGCCTTGAGGGTTTCAACCTTAACCAAGATGTCACGACGTTTAGCATCGATTTCTTTCATCTCGTTCAAGATAGCAGCATCTACACCACGTGTAGCCAATTTTTCTGCGACAGCATCAAAGTCTGTACGAATACGTTTGATATCTAGCATATAAACTCCTTTATGAAAAAAGCACGCCTGACAAAGTGTTGGAGTGGCAGAGCCACGGTTCCATCCAACTTCACAGGTGTGCACTTGATTCTGTATTTGATTTGAAACAACGGTAGAATTTCACCTATCTCTCCTATCTGCTCGCAGCACCCGCAGACTTTCTGGAAGAAGAGGATAACCTACTTATCCGTTTCTATGATTATACTAAACTTTCTATTTTTTTGCAAATAGATTTTTGATTTTACGACCGATGATTTGGACTAGGGTAGGAAGCTTAATGACCTTATCATTACCCAGTTTTTTACGAGCAATTTTAAGAATTTTTCCAGAATCTTTTGAGGCAAAGAGGAATTTTCCTTGGTCTGTAAAAACTTCAAAATGACGACTAACCTTACGGCCCGAAACATTGGCTCCGATTTGATTAACGCTAGACCATGGGATTTGAATATAATCCTCGACATTTCGGTCTGCGTAAAATTCTAGTGCTTGATCTCCAACAAGGAACTTTCCAACCTTTCCTGAAATGGAAAGATAGGAAGTTCCAGTTGTTTGTAGGTCAATGACTTTGTTGAGAGATTGTGCCATGTTTAGTCTTCCTTACTTTCACCAAAAAATGCTTGGTATAGAGCCTTGATAGCAGCTTTTTCTTGATCTTTTTGAACAACGAACATGATAGAAACTTCACTAGAACCTTGTGACATCATTTGGATGTTGATCTTGTTTTCAGATAAGGCACGAGTAGCTGTAGCAGTTACCCCGATATGGCGCTTCATTTTTTCGCCAACAATCATGATGATAGACAGGTCATGTTCGATTTCAGCATGGTCTACTTCAGCTTTTTGAACAAGTTGACGGAGGATTTCTTCCTCTTTGATTGGTGTAAGCTCGCGCTCACGAAGGATGATAGAAAGGTCATCGATACCTGTAGGCATGTGTTCCCAACCAATATTCAGGTCTTCTAGAATTTGAAGTACTTTACGACCAAAACCAACTTCGCGGTTCATGAGGTACTTAGACATATTGATGCTGACAAAACCAGAATCACCAGCAATCCCCACTACTGGGAATTCATCACTACTGTGTTTCAGAACGATGCGAGTACCTGGATGGTCAGGATTATTGGTATTTTTGATAACAAGAGGGATTTTTCCGCGGTAGGCTGGAAGGAGTGCTTCGTCATGTAGTACAGAGAAACCTGCATAGGCCAATTCTCGCATTTCACGGTAAGTCAATTCAGGGATTGAGTGTGGCTTGTGAATGATACCAGGGTGGGCAGCAAAAATTCCGTCAACATCAGTAAAATTTTCATAAAGGTCAGCTTTAACTCCAGCTGCGATAATTGAACCAGTAATATCTGATCCACCACGAGAGAAGGTACAGATTTGATTTTCCTTGGTCACGCCAAAGAATCCTGGGATAACTAGAACTTCTGTACCATTATTGAGCTCTTCGATTTTATCATAACTTGAAGGAATGATGCGAGCATTTCCAGGTTCGCTTGTAACAACAATACCAGCCTCTCGTGGATGAACATAGCGAGATTCTAATCCATTTTGGTTAAAGTAAGCTGCAATGAGTTTAGCGTTGTTATTTTCCCCTGCAGCAAGGAAGGTATCGTAAAGAAATTCATTGTTTTCAATTGGAAGGGTAGCGAGAGTTCGGATACTTTTAGAGATTCGTTCTAAAACAGCTGGTTTAAGTCCTAGTTCGCTAACCATTGCAGCGTAACGATCGATAATCCAATTTTGACTAGCACTGATATCATTTCCTGCTACATAATCACGATAATATTTAATCAAAGCATCCGTAACCTTGGTATCTTTAGCATCGCGCTTTCCTGGTGCAGATACAACTACAAAACGACGTTCAGGGTCACTTTTTACAATGTTTAAAACCTTTTTCAATTGGCTTGCAGAGGCGAGTGAACTTCCTCCAAATTTTACAACCTTCATAAGAACTCCTCAGTTAGTATTTTATACGATTATAGCAGAAAGAAGGGCTTTTTTCAATCTGCAATAGGAAAGGCTACATCTTATTAGAGGTCTGGACATGATTAGCTTAACTTAGTTATTTTTAGTATAGAAAATACCCTTAAAAAATCGGCTGATACACTTTTATACAATTTTTACTTGTATAACTAAAAAGAAAAAGATATACTTTGAAGATAAAATAATTTAATCAGCTTTTTAAATTAAAGGAGTGGCTATGAATCATATTATCTTTCAAATTCAAGACGATTTAGCGGTGATTACTTTAAATCGTCCCGAGGTGGCAAATGGTTTCCATATTCCTATGTGTGAAGAAATTTTAGAAGCACTGGAATTAGCTGAAAAAGACGATTCTGTTTCATTTGTTCTCATCAATGCTGCTGGTAAGGTGTTTTCTGTCGGTGGCGATTTAGTTGAAATGAAACGTGCTGTCGATGAGGATGATATTGATTCCTTAACTCGAATTGCTGAATTGGTCAATACTATTTCTTATAAGATTAAACAGATTCCTAAACCTGTTATCATGGAGGTGGATGGAGCAGTTGCTGGAGCTGCAGCTAATATGGCCTTGGCAGTTGATTTCTGTATCGCATCTGACAAGTCTAAATTTATCCAGGCTTTTGTAGGTGTAGGATTGGCTCCTGACGCGGGTGGCTTATTCTTGCTGACAAGATCGCTCGGTGCAACTAGAGCAACTCAATTAGCTATGACTGGAGAAGCTTTCACTGCTGAAAAGGCAATGGAGGCAGGAGCCCTATATCGTCTATGTACTAGTGAACAATTAGAAAAAACAAGAGAACAATTGTTGAAGAAGTTGAGACGTGGCTCTTCAAATTCCTATGCTGCGATTAAGAAACTTGTTTGGGAAAGTGAGTTCAAGCAATGGCATGAATATGCTCAACTTGAATTGGAACTACAAAAATCACTATCCTATACGGAAGATTTTAAAGAAGGTGTTCGTGCACATTCTGAGAGAAGACGTCCAAAATTTATCGGGAAATAAAAAATACTTGCACTATTCTTTGAAGTTTGATATACTTTTTTTGTCAAATGTTTTGATTATTAAACTTTTTTTGATAAAGGAGGGAAGAGAAATGGACTACCAACAAGTCAATGACTATTTAACATCAATTTTTAACAACGTCCTAGTGATCGAGGAAGTAAGTTTGCGAGGTAGTCGTTTCAAAGACATCTCTATCAAAGAAATGCACACGATTGACGTTATCGGTAAGTATCCAGAAGTGACTCCGAGTCAAGTTTCCAAAGAGTTGATGGTAACTCTAGGGACAGTAACAACGAGTTTAAACAATTTGGAACGAAAAGGATATATTGAACGTATCCGTTCAGATAAAGATCGTCGTGTAGTGCATCTGCATTTGACAAAGAAAGGTCGCCTCGTACATCGTCTCCATAAACGTTTCCATAAGGCCATGGTCGAAAGAATTATCGAGGGCATGAGTCCTGAAGAAATGAGTGTTATGGGTAAAGGGTTAACGAATCTTTATCACTTTTTGGAGGATTTGAAGTAATGGCTTTTGCAAAAATAAGCCAGGTCGCTCATTATGCTCCAGAGCAGATTATCACTAACGAAGACTTGGCTCAGGTCATGGATACGAGTGATGAATGGATCTCAAGTCGGACAGGGATTAAAGAACGCCATATTTCCAAGACAGAATCAACAGGAGATTTGGCTACAGAGGTTGCAAAACAACTTCTAGAGAAGGCAGGGATTTCTGCTGAAGAGCTAGATTTCATCATTATAGCGACTATGACACCTGACTCAATGATGCCCTCAACCGCAGCTCGTGTTCAGGCAAAGATTGGCGCTCATAAGGCTTTTGCCTATGATTTAACAGCTGCTTGTAGTGGGTTTGTTTTTGCCCTATCGACTGCAGAAAAGTTCATTTCTTCAGGAACATATCGTAAGGGTTTGGTTATCGGTAGTGAGACCATGTCAAAATCTTTGGATTGGTCTGACCGCTCAACAGCTGTCTTGTTCGGAGATG
The DNA here is from genome assembly GCA_934201655.1 of uncultured Streptococcus sp. Taxonomy (GTDB): domain Bacteria; phylum Bacillota; class Bacilli; order Lactobacillales; family Streptococcaceae; genus Streptococcus. Next base: position 8,636 of record CAKPXD010000006.1, read on the forward strand.
GAGCTGGTGGTGTCCTACTTGAGGCAAGTGACCAAAAACATTTCTTAGCTGAAAGTCTCAATAGCGATGGTTCTCGTGGTGAGTGTCTCACTTATGGACAGACAGGATTGGTTTCACCATTTTCGATTCAAGAAGAACCAGATGTTTTCTTGAAAATGGATGGAAGAGCAGTTTTTGACTTTGCAATTCGAGACGTGGCTAAATCTATTAAACAGACCATCGAAAAAAGTCCAATATCAGCAGATGAACTCGATTATCTCTTGCTTCATCAAGCTAATATTCGAATTTTAGATAAGATGGCTAGAAAAATCGGTGTCGATCGTGACAAGCTTCCTGCTAATATGATGAAGTATGGAAATACTAGTGCGGCAAGTATCCCGATTTTACTTTCTGAGTGTGTAGAAGAAGGGCTCATCCATTTGGATGGTAGCCAAAAAATTCTCTTGTCAGGTTTCGGTGGAGGTTTGACATGGGGCACACTTATTGTTACAATTTAGGTAATCATGTGGTGATCACATTGTTATAAAAAAACTATTTATTTTAAAGGAGTCTATCATGGCAGTATTTGAAAAAGTACAAGAAATTATCGTTGAAGAACTTGGAAAAGATGCATCAGAAGTAACACTTGAATCTACTTTTGATGATTTGGATGCAGATTCATTGGACTTGTTCCAAGTAATCTCAGAAATCGAAGACGCTTTTGATATCCAAATCGAAGCTGAAGACAACTTGAAAACAGTTGGCGACTTGGTTGCTTACGTTGAAGAGCAAACTAAATAATTAGAATAAATAAAGAAGGAGTAGGGGAGACCCGCTCCCTCTTGTTTAGGTAATAGTTTGACCGTCAAATTATAATAAAGTCGAACTATTACGTAAGCAAGACTTATGGAGGCAATATGAAAACACGTATCACTGAACTATTAAATATTAAATATCCTATCTTCCAAGGTGGAATGGCCTGGGTGGCAGATGGCGATTTGGCTGGAGCTGTTTCAAAAGCTGGTGGTCTCGGTATCATTGGTGGAGGAAACGCACCTAAAGAAGTGGTTAAAGCCAACATCGATAAGATTAAATCTTTAACAGACAAGCCTTTTGGTGTCAATATCATGCTCTTATCTCCATTTGTTGATGATATTGTTGATCTTGTAATTGAAGAAGGGGTTAAGGTAGTCACAACTGGTGCAGGAAACCCAAGTAAATATATGGAGCGATTTCATGAAGCAGGAATCACCGTTATTCCTGTAGTTCCTAGCGTAGCTTTGGCTAAACGTATGGAAAAAATCGGTGCAGATGCTGTCATTTGTGAAGGTATGGAAGCCGGTGGACACATTGGTAAATTAACAACCATGACCTTGGTTCGTCAAGTTGCGGCGGCTGTTTCAATTCCTGTTATCGCTGCAGGTGGTATTGCAGACGGTGAGGGAGCTGCCGCTGGATTTATGCTTGGTGCGGAAGCTGTGCAAGTAGGAACTCGTTTTGTAGTTGCTAAAGAATCAAATGCTCATCCAAACTACAAAGCTAAGATTTTAAAAGCTCGTGATATTGATACAACTATTTCAGCACAACATTTTGGTCACGCAGTTCGTGCCATCAAAAATCAATTGACTCGTGATTTCGAGCAAGCTGAAAAAGATGCCTTTAAACAAGAAAATCCAGACTTAGAAATCTTTGAACAAATGGGCGCTGGAGCCTTAGCTAAGGCTGTTGTCCATGGTGATGTAGATGGCGGTTCGGTAATGGCCGGCCAGATTGCAGGTTTGGTATCTAAAGAAGAAACAGTTGAAGAAATCTTAAAAGATATCTACTATGGTGCAGCTGAGAAAATTCAAAAAGAAGCCGCTCGTTGGGCAGGAGTTACAAGAAATGACTAAAACAGCCTTTCTATTTGCAGGTCAAGGTGCCCAGTACCTTGGAATGGGACGTGAACTATACGACCAATATGCTGTCGTCAAGGAAACGATCGACCAAGCTAGCCAGGTCTTAGGTTATGATCTTCGTAACTTGATTGATAACGATGAAACGAAGCTAAATCAGACTCGTTACACACAACCAGCTATTTTGGCTACATCCGTTGCCATTTACCGATTACTAAAGGAGAAAGGTTACCAACCAGATATAGTGGCAGGCCTGTCTCTTGGTGAATATTCTGCCCTTGTAGCTAGTGGTGCCTTGGATTTTGAAGATGCAGTGGCTCTAGTTGCTAAACGTGGGGCTTATATGGAAGAAGCAGCACCTGCAGGGTCTGGTAAAATGGTAGCCGTACTCAATACTCCAGTTGAAGTTATTGAACAAACTTGTCAAGAAGCTTCTCAACTTGGAGTTGTGACTCCAGCTAATTACAATACCCCAAGCCAAATTGTTATTGGTGGTGAGGTGGTTGCTGTGGATCGTGCAGTTGAACTCTTGCAAGAAGCAGGAGCAAAACGCTTAATTCCGCTAAATGTTTCTGGACCTTTCCATACAGCTTTATTGGAATCTGCTAGTCAAAAATTAGCTCAAGTCCTAGAAGATGTTGAGTTTAATGACTTTGCTTGTCCACTTGTTGGTAATACAGAAGCAAAGGTCATGGAAAAAGAACGAATTGCAGAACTCTTGACTCGTCAAGTTAAGGAACCTGTGCGTTTCTATGAAAGCATTGCTCTTATGCAAGAAGCTGGTGTGACTCGTTTTATCGAAATTGGTCCTGGGAAAGTCTTGTCAGGATTTGTTAAAAAGATTGATAAAACTGCTCAACTTGCAAATGTGGAAGATCAAGCAAGTTTACAAGCACTCTTAGAAAATTAGATCAGGATGATAGAAGTTCTGAAAGGAGAAAAATGAAACTAGAACAGAAAAATGTCTTTATTACAGGCTCAAGTCGAGGAATTGGTCTTGCCATCGCTCATAAATTTGCCAGCTTGGGAGCCAACGTTGTCTTGAATAGTCGTGGTGAAATCTCCGAGGAGCTTCTAGACGAATTTAAACCTTACGGGGTGAAGGTCCTTGCTATTTCTGGTGATGTTTCTGACTTTACGGATGCAAAACGAATGGTGGACCAAGCCATTGAAGAGCTAGGTTCAGTTGACGTCCTTGTTAATAATGCTGGGATTACTCAAGACACTCTCATGCTGAAGATGACAGAAGATGATTTTGAGAAGGTCTTGAAAGTCAATCTAACGGGAGCCTTCAACATGACGCAAGCAGTCTTGAAGCAGATGATAAAAGCTCGTGAAGGGGCCATTATCAATATGTCCAGTGTCGTTGGTTTGATGGGTAATATCGGTCAAGCAAACTACGCTGCTTCTAAGGCTGGTCTAATTGGATTTACCAAATCAGTAGCACGTGAGGTAGCCAACCGTAATGTACGTGTCAATGCCATTGCTCCAGGAATGATCGAATCAGATATGACTGCAGTCCTATCTGATAAGGTAAAAGATGCCATGTTGGCACAAATTCCGATGAAACAATTTGGTCAAGCTGAGCAAGTGGCAGAGGTCACAGCCTTTCTTGCAAGCCAAGATTATCTAACGGGACAAGTCATTGCAATTGATGGTGGACTTACCATGCAATAAGAGTTAAAATAGAGGTATGAAAATGAAACTAAATCGTGTAGTAGTAACAGGTTATGGATTAACATCTCCAATTGGGAATACGCCAGAAGAATTTTGGAACAGTTTAAAGAATGGAAAGATTGGGATTGGTGAAATCACCAAGTTTGATCACAGTGCTTTTGACGTCCATAATGCAGCAGAGATTAATGATTTTCCTTTTGACAAATATTTTGTAAAAAAAGATACCAATCGTTTCGATGATTATTCTTTATATGCCTTGTATGCAGCTCAAGAAGCAGTTGACCATGCTAATCTTGACGTAGAAGCACTTGATAAAGACCGCTTTGGTGTCATCGTTGCATCAGGTATCGGTGGAATCAGAGAAATCGAAGACCAAGTCCTTCGACTTCACGAAAAAGGGCCAAAACGTGTTAAACCATTAACACTTCCAAAAGCCTTGCCAAATATGGCTGCAGGAAATGTTGCTATGCGTTTTGGTGCCAATGGTATCTGTAAATCTATCAATACAGCTTGCGCTTCATCAAATGATGCTATCGGAGATGCCTTCCGTTCTATCAAATTTGGTTTCCAAGATATCATGTTAGTTGGTGGATCAGAATCTTCAATTACTCCATTTGCGATTGCCGGTTTCCAAGCCTTAACAGCTCTTTCAACAACAGAGGATCCAACTCGTGCTTCTATTCCATTTGATAAAGACCGTAATGGATTTGTCATGGGTGAAGGTTCAGGGATGTTGGTTCTTGAGAGCTTAGAACATGCTGAAAAACGCGGAGCAACTATCCTAGCGGAAGTTGTTGGTTACGGGAACACTTGTGATGCCTACCATATGACTTCACCACATCCAGAAGGCCAAGGTGCTATTAAAGCTATCAAACTGGCTTTGGAGGAAGCTGAAATCACACCAGACCAAGTAGCTTATGTCAATGCTCACGGTACATCAACTCCTGCTAATGAAAAGGGAGAAAGTGGTGCTATCGTAGCGGTTCTTGGTAAGGAAGTACCTGTATCTTCAACCAAGTCATTTACAGGCCACTTGCTCGGTGCGGCAGGTGCAGTTGAAGCCATTGCAACAATTGAAGCAATCCGTAACAACTATGTTCCAATGACAGCTGGAACAACAGAAGTGTCAGACTACATTGAAGCAAACGTTATTTATGGACAAGGCTTGGAACATGAAATTCCTTATGCTATCTCAAATACTTTTGGATTTGGTGGGCATAATGCAGTTCTTGCTTTCAAACGTTGGGAGAATAAGTAAAAATGAATTTAAATGAAATCAAAGACTTGATGGCACAATTTGACCAATCAAGCTTGAAAGAATTTTCTTATAAAAATGGAACGGATGAGTTGGTCTTCAGTAAGAATGAAGCGAAACTTGTGGCAGAAACAAGTCCAGCACCTCAACCAGTAGTTCCAGCAGCTGTACCCACAGTTGCATCACAAGCTCAAACTACACCAGCTGTAGAAGCCGTTTCAGAATCAAGTGCTAGTGAATCTGTAGCTGAGGGGGACCTTGTAGAAAGTCCACTTGTCGGAGTTGCTTACTTGGCTGCCGGACCAGACAAACCTAATTTTGTTTCAGTCGGTGATACTGTTAAAAAAGGCCAAACCTTGGTCATCATTGAAGCTATGAAAGTTATGAATGAAATTCCAGCACCTAAAGACGGTGTCGTAACAGAAATTCTTGTTGAAAATGAAGAAATGGTTGAGTTTGGGAAAGGCTTGGTACGTATCAAATGATTGATATTCAAGGAATTAAAGAAGCTTTGCCACACCATTATCCTATGCTCTTAGTAGATCGTGTCTTAGAAGTTAGTGAAGATACAATTGTTGCCATTAAAAATGTGACGATTAACGAACCTTTCTTCAATGGTCATTTTCCCCAATACCCAGTTATGCCTGGAGTCCTCATTATGGAAGCCTTGGCTCAGACAGCAGGTGTTTTGGAATTGTCTAAACCTGAAAACAAAGGGAAACTTGTCTTCTATGCTGGCATGGATAAGGTTAAGTTTAAGAAACAAGTTGTTCCTGGTGATCAGCTTGTCATGACAGCAACTTTTGTCAAACGTCGTGGCACAATCGCCGTAGTAGAAGCGAAGGCAGAAGTAGATGGTAAGCTTGCAGCAAGCGGTACTTTGACCTTTGCTATTGGAAACTAGGGAGGTTTTCCATGTTTCGTAAGATTTTAATTGCCAATCGTGGTGAAATTGCTGTTCGTATTATTCGTGCGGCACGAGAGTTAGGAATCGCAACAGTCGCTGTCTATTCGACTGCTGACAAGGAAGCTCTCCACACGCTTTTGGCTGATGAGGCTATCTGTATCGGCCCTGGGAAGGCTACAGAATCTTATCTGAACATCAATGCCATCCTTTCAGCTGCGGTCTTGACTGAAGCTGAAGCTATTCACCCTGGATTTGGTTTTTTAAGTGAAAATTCCAAGTTTGCAACTATGTGTGAAGAAGTTGGTATTAAATTTATCGGACCATCAGCTCGTGTCATGGATGTCATGGGAGATAAAATTAACGCCCGTGCTCAAATGATTAAGGCAAACGTGCCTGTCATTCCAGGATCAGGTGGAGAAGTCCATACTGCAGAAGAGGCTCTGGCTGTTGCCGAAAAAATTGGTTATCCAGTTATGCTGAAAGCTTCAGCTGGAGGTGGTGGTAAAGGAATTCGTAAGGTTGAAAAGGCAGAAGACCTTGTGTCAGCCTTTGAAACAGCCTCTAGTGAAGCCAAAGCCAACTTTGGTAATGGGGCTATGTATCTTGAGCGTGTGGTTTATCCTGCTCGCCATATTGAAGTACAGATTCTTGCTGACCAGATGGGACATGTTATTCACCTAGGTGAGCGTGACTGTTCGCTTCAACGGAATAACCAAAAAGTTTTAGAAGAAAGTCCTTCGATTGCTATCGGGAAAACACTTCGTAATGAAATTGGTGCAGCGGCAGTTCGTGCAGCGGAGTCTGTTGGTTACGAGAATGCTGGTACCATTGAATTCCTGCTAGATGAAGCGACTGGTAAATTCTACTTTATGGAAATGAATACTCGTGTCCAAGTAGAACATCCAGTAACCGAATTTGTTTCTGGTGTGGATATTGTCAAGGAACAAATCCGTATTGCGTCAGGTCAACCTTTGACTCTGAAACAAGAAGACATTGTTCTAAAAGGACATGCTATTGAGTGCCGTATCAACGCAGAAAACCCAGCCTTTAATTTTGCACCAAGCCCAGGTAAGATTACTAATCTTTATCTACCAAGCGGTGGTGTTGGCTTGCGTGTTGACTCTGCAGTTTATCCAGGGTATACCATTCCACCATACTATGATAGTATGATTGCTAAAATTATTGTTCATGGTGAAAATCGTTTTGATGCACTCATGAAAATGCAAAGAGCTCTTTATGAACTCGAAATTGAAGGGGTCGTCACCAATGCTGATTTTCAACTCGATTTGATTTCAGATCGTCGTGTGATAGCAGGGGACTACGATACTTCATTCTTGATGGAAACTTTCTTACCACACTATCAAGAAAAAGAATAATATAAAAAGTATGAGACTGAAAAGGGGGATGTATGGCTCTATTTAGTAAAAAAGATAAATATATACGAATTAATCCCAATCGTTCACTTAGAGAAAAGCCCCAAGCCAAGCCTGAGGTTCCAGACGAACTCTTCTCAAAATGTCCAGGTTGTAAACATACCATTTACCAAAAGGATTTGGGAAGTGACCGTATTTGTCCTCACTGTGGCTATACCTTCCGTATTTCAGCTCAAGAGCGTCTTGCTTTAACCATTGATATGGGAAGCTTCCTAGAGATGTTCACAGGAATTGAGACGCAAGATCCATTGGAATTTCCAGGCTACCAGAAAAAATTAGCCTCAATGCGTGAAAAAACAGGTCTTGATGAGGCTGTTGTTACAGGAACTGCTTTGATTAAGGGCGAAAAAGTTGCTCTTGGAATCATGGATTCTAACTTTATCATGGCGTCTATGGGAACAGTAGTTGGTGAAAAAATCACTCGTTTGTTTGAATACGCGACAGCTGAAAAATTACCAGTCGTCTTATTTACAGCATCTGGTGGAGCACGTATGCAAGAAGGAATCATGAGTTTGATGCAGATGGCTAAAATCTCTGCAGCAGTCAAACGTCATTCCAATGCAGGTCTCTTTTACCTAACAATCCTTACTGATCCAACAACTGGTGGTGTTACAGCTTCCTTTGCTATGGAAGGGGATATTATCTTGGCAGAGCCTCAAAGTTTGGTAGGATTTGCTGGACGTCGTGTCATTGAAAATACCGTAAGGGAAGATTTGCCAGAGGATTTCCAGAAGGCAGAGTTTTTGTTAGAACATGGATTTGTGGATGCGATTGTTAAACGGAGAGAATTGCCAGATATGATTGCTCGATTAGTAAGGTTACATAAGGGGGATTGTTGATGAATATTGCAAAAATCGTCAGAGAAGCACGTGAACAAACCCGCTTAACTGCCTTGGACTTCGCAACAGGAATATTTGATGACTTTGTAGAGCTACATGGTGATCGCTCTTTCCGAGATGATGGTGCTGTTATTGGTGGTATCGGTTGGTTGGGAGACCAAGCAGTAACTGTTGTTGGAATTCAAAAAGGTAAAAGCTTACAGGATAATCTTAACCGTAACTTTGGACAACCTCATCCTGAAGGTTATCGAAAAGCCCTTCGCTTGATGAAGCAGGCTGAAAAATTTGGCCGTCCTGTTGTAACTTTTATCAACACGGCTGGAGCCTATCCTGGTGTCGGAGCAGAAGAGCGTGGGCAAGGTGAAGCTATTGCCCGTAACCTCATGGAGATGAGTGATCTTAAGGTGCCAATTATTGCCATTATTATCGGTGAAGGTGGCTCAGGAGGGGCTTTAGCTCTTGCAGTAGCTGACCGTGTTTGGATGTTAGAAAACTCGATCTATGCAGTTCTCAGTCCTGAAGGCTTTGCGTCTATTCTATGGAAGGATGGCAGTCGTGCCATGGAAGCTGCAGAGTTGATGAAAATTACTTCTTTTGAATTGCTAGATATGAAAATTGTTGATAAGGTTATCTCTGAGGTAGGTCTATCAAGTAAAGATCTAATCAAGCAAGTCAAAGAACAACTCCGAGCAGAACTTGACGAACTTGGTAAACTGCCACTAGAGCAGCTCATTGAGGAACGTTACCAACGCTTTAGAAAATACTAAAAAGTAAGCTAGGACTAAGATATAGTTCTAGCTTTTTGGATTCTATAAAATACATTTCAGAATGAAAAATTGACTCTTGTAAAAATATCTGTTAATATAACAAGGGATGCGTGTGCTATAAAAATAAGTCAACAAAGCTTTTTGGGAGTGAGTATGAAAAAAATAGGTCATTTGGGAATCTATACATTACTGGTATTCCTATCAATTTATCTACTAGATTTCAGTAGTCTTTATCTGGCTAAGATGTTTGTCTGGGGTATGGATGGCTATTCTATTATTGTAGCAGTAGAGCAACTAGCTCTTTTAGGACTATTTATCTATTGGCTAAAAAAGAAAAGAATGCTCTATATTTTTGAAAAAAAGGGCTCGAAGAAATCCAGATTCTTTTACCTTTTAGTTAGTTTAGTGGCTGCTTATTTTGTCCGTCAGTTGTTAAGTGCTTTTTACTTACAGTTTAGTCGCTTCATTAATAATCACTATATCTTTGAAGACCTTCTTTCGGTCCTATCCTTCAGTGAGCAATCTACTATTTTAACGACTTGCTTCTCTTTTATTTCCGTTGTCATTTTGGGGCCTATATTGGAGGAGATTGTTCATAGAGGCTATTTTATGAATACCTTTTTCCCTAAGTCCAAATACTACTTGGATGTCATCTTATCAGCTCTTATATTTGGGCTCAGTCATTTGGTATTGTCCCATCGCGACCCCATCAGTTTGATGATTTATTGTTTTTTCGGTCTTTTCTTTGCTTTAGTCTACCGTTGGACAAAGAATTTAAAAATCACAATCCTGTGCCATAGTTTTATTAACTTTCTCATTCATGCAGATTTCATCTGGTTATTCCTTTCTAATTTTATCTATGATCGTTTTTTTAGATAGAATTTGAGGAGACAAATAAAAAAGTGTTTGACAGAGGTCAAACACTTTTTTGAGATTTAGTTTTCTTCAGTTACGAATTGACTGAGTAGTCCGTTGATGAAACGGGCTGATTTTTGATCTGAGAAGCTTTTTGCAAGTTCAATAGCTTCATTCACAGCTACAAGTTGAGGAGTATCAAAGGAAGTGATTTCGAAAACTCCTAAACGCAATAAATTCTTTTCAACTAAGGTTAAACGTTCAATCGTCCAACCAGACTTTAAATGCTGAGTGATTTGTTTGTCTAGTTCCTCTTTTTGAGCTTGAACACCAGATACAAGATCGATTAGGAAGCTAGGGAGTTTTATCTCGTCGTCTTCTCGATCATGAGTATAAGCGAAGCGACAAGCAGTTTCAATATCAGAACCATATTCAAGACTCATCAGTGCTTGGAAGGCACATTTTCGTAGTTCGCGTCTAGATTCTAATAATGGACTAGTCATTGAGGAAGTCCTCATCAAACAAATCTGTTAATGCTGGTTTTGGTGTTTTATCTGGTGCAATACCAGCAACGTGAATATTCACAGCATTGAGTTCTACATCAGCCATATTACGAACGGCATCTTTTACAGCTTTTTGAATAGCCATTGCAACCTTAGGAACCTTGACACCATACTCAAGATAGAGATAGATATCAGCTATTAGTTCTTCTTCAGATTCTTTTAGATAGACGCCACGACCGAGTGAAAGTTTTGAAAGGGTGTCAGATACTGATTTATTTGAAAAAGAGTGGACACCATCAACTTTGGCTGTAGCGATTGCAATGATTTTTTCAAGTACACGTGGGGCGATAACGATTTCGCCTAATTGTTCTTCAATTCCCATAGAATGACCTCTTTCTAGAGATTAGGCACGAGAAACGTAAGTTCCTTCTGCAGTGTTGATAACGAGTTTTTGTCCTGCTTCGATGAAGTCTGGAACGTTCACGACAAGACCAGTTTCCAGTGTAGCTGGTTTACCAGAACCGGTAACAGTTGCACCTTTAATAGATGGTTGAGTTTCAGCAACTGTCAATTCAACAGTTGTAGGTACTGTTACACCGATTACTTCAGTTCCGTAAAATTGAATTTTAACTTCAGAATTTTCAAGGATGTAAAGCAATTCATTTTCAACATTTACAACAGGAATTTCGTATTGGTCGTAAGTTTCAGTGTTCATGAAATAAGCTGTATCGTCCATTTTGTACAAGTATTGTGCTGGCACGGTTTCGATAATCGCTTGTTCAAATTTTTCCTCTGGACGGTAGCTAGTTTCAAATGTTGAACCAGTACGGACATCACGCAATTTCATACGCATGATAGTGTTTCCTTTACCTGGTTTGTGGTGGCTAGCTTCCAAAACGCGGATCAATTTGCCGTCAGCTGTTTCAAAGGTCATACCAGCCTTTAATTTACTTGCTTCAATCATGTTTTTACCTCTTTAATAAAATAATTTACTCTTTATTGTATCATAAGTCGCAAGATTTCTCAAATATCAGGAAAGTGAAATTAGTTGACAGGAACGATGTTTCCTTCTTCGTCTTTGGTTACCAATACGTACTTGCCATCGACTTCGATGTAGAAGTTTTTATTAGCGGTTTGTTTAGAGTTGGTAGCTTGTTCAGGACTAGTAGATTCTTGTACAGGAGTTGTGACTTCTTGAGTAGTAGATTCTTGTGCAGGAGTTGTCATTTCTGAATTAGTAGTTTCTACTGAGTTAGCGGTTTGTTCAGGGCTAACAGTCTCTACTGGGCTAGCAGCTTGCTCAGGACTTGAAGTTTGTACCGGAGTAAAAGCTTGGTTTGGATCAGCGGGTTGTACTGGGGGAACAGTTTGATTTGGGCTAACAGGTTGAGCTTGTTGGGTGAGTTGACCACCGAGAGTTTGACCGAGATTCATACCCATAAACATGTTCATTCCATTGCCATTACCTTCGTTATTGGCTGCAGCAATAAGAGCTTCATTACGAGCGCGACGTTCTTCAATTTCGATGGTATTGTATTTCATAGCAACGAGTTCGCTATCAAGTTTACGTACAAGTTCCAAGCTTTCTTGGTCGTAGCTCAAATCCTCAAGAAGGATATTGGTTGCTTCAATACCGTAAAGACCAGTCCATACCTTATTGACTTCCTGTTTAGCGATTTCATTGAAGGTATCTTGATTAGCATTTAGGCTATAGATATCAACTCGGTACTCATTAGTAAATTTGGCAATTGCGATCGCAATTTTAGGGGAAATATTTTGTCGAAGAGTTCCTTGAGCAATATCTTGGAGTGTAAATGGTTTATGTTCGTCAATTTGTTGACTGATAGAGCTAACGTAGAAAAGGACTGGGTCAGAAATCTTGATATCAAACAAACCATAAAAACGGATATTGAGCAATTGTTGGTAACGTTCACTGAAGTATTCCACAGCGTTTTGTGTACCAAATTTATTACCCGCAATCGGTTGGACACGAACAAAGATGATTTCTTGTTGAGTAACGACTTGACCAGCGAATGAAAAGCGGTGCTTGAAGTTTTCCCAAGTTCCTCTTATTCCGCCTTTTTCTAGAAGCCAAGCGTTGTCGCCAGAGCGCCATTCATGGCTACCAGCTTCTAAAACATCACCAAGGAAAGTACCGTTATTTACAAGGATAGCAACATAACCTTGTGGCACAATTACGACAGAACCATCTGTTAAAAGTCCTGTATGTTGATTACCTTGTCTAGAAACTCCGTCAGGGTCTTTTGTAAGAAGAATTCCTTTAACAGCTAATGCTTCTGATGATACGTGTTCGGGAAGTACAACGGCTTCCTTAAATTTACTGTCATTAAAACTATTAATACCAGCAGTTTTGGCAACATCAACAACTCCCTTAATTTGCTCTTTGGCCATACGGATAAATCCCATAATTTCCTCCTAATTATATAGTTCGTCTTCATCCACAACATCGTAGGTATCAAGTACCCATTGGTTAGGACTACGGGTGATATCAGATCCGCAATAGTCACATTTGCTGATAGCTGATATTTTCAGTGGCGCGCCACAGTTTGGACAGCGGTCGCTAACGGCTTCATCTTGGACAGAGCTTTCAGTTTGACTGCCATGTTTACGGATGAAGTTCATTTGATAAACTGTAAATAGATCTTTTTGAGGATCTCCCTCAATAACCTTACGAGTCTTGTCTTCGATGACATAATCTCTCAAGGTAGATGATAAGATAACGACTAAAGTATCATTTCCATCTGGATTACTATTGAAATCTTTAATTCGAACATTTTCAACGTAAACGCGTTCCAAAACATTCGTTGTTTGAGATTGGATATAGTCTTCCAGTTGAGCACTATGTTGAGTATAGAGACTAACACTTTCAAGAGAACGCACCAGATTCCAATCCTTTTTAGTCCAGGCAGCCTGCAACTGGATATAAACTTCTTTAGCCCAAGAAGTGAAAGTAGAGGCGTCAAAGTTTGGATCATAGTATCTAAGTCGATCAATGGCTTGGCTATTATTTTCAACTCGACGATGGATAGTTGGTTGCGGTTGGTAGCTAGTCGAACTTCCATAAGATTTACCAGATGATGAATTCTGGTCATTCAGATATTTGATAAGCATGAAGAGTAAGAAAGCTCCGACACCAAACATGATCAGAATGGTCATTCCTGTCCCTAGAGAACCGTCTGAACTTGAGTAACTACCGCCAGAACGATAGCTGCTTCTAGAAGAAGAACTACCACTTGAACGACTTCGGCTAGAGCTACTACTTCGAGAACTGCTACTGCTTCGAGAACTGCTACTGCTTCGTGAGCTACTGCGACTAGAGCTACCACTTCGAGAATGTCCAACACCTGCATCGATGGATTGTAGGGGTGTCACAAATAGAAGAAGCATGCAAGTAGCGATAAGAGTATATAACTTTTTCATATGTCTCCTAACTATGTGAGTACAAAGTGCAAGGCATCAAGCTAGAATTTTTATTAGCTTGTGACAGTTATATTATAATGAATCTTCTTTCAACTTAGCCAATTCTTGGGCAAGTAGTTTGAGGGCTACTTGTGGGTTGGCTTGGCCTTTGGTCGCTTTCATGAGGAAACCAGTAAAGGCCTTGTCGGCATTGCGTTTTCCTGACTTGAAGTCAACAACAGCTGCTTCGTTATCAGCAAAGACTTGATGGATGATTGGAATCAAAATATCTGGATCTGAGATTTGAACCATACCTGCTTTTTCAACGTATTCACGAGCGCCACCACCATTTTTAGCTAGGTGAACAAAGACTTTTTTAGCAATCTTAGATGAAATAGTGCCGTCTTCGATGATGGCAATCATTTCAACCAAGTTTTCTGGTGTCAATTCGATTTGTTCCAGTGTCTTGCCTTCAGCGTTCAAGAACTGAGCGACTTCACCTTGGAGCCAGTTAGATACTTGTTTAGCATCACCACCGAGGGCAACAGCTTTTTCAAAGAAGTCAGAAGTGACTTTATTGGCAGTCAACTGACTAGCATCGTAGTCTGATAATCCGAGTTGAGAGACATAGCGAGCACGGCGCTCTTTTGGAAACTCTGGTAACTCAGTACGCATTTCTTCAATCCACTCGTCTGAGATTTCAAAGAGTGGTAGGTCTGGTTCTGGGAAGTAGCGATAGTCAGCAGCTCCTTCCTTGACACGCATGAGGATAGTTGCCTTGTTCGCTTCGTCATAACGGCGAGTTTCTTGGCGGATTTGACCACCTGAGCGAAGGATTTCAGCCTGGCGTTGGACTTCGTATTCAAGCCCCTTACGAACGTTTGAGAAGGAGTTAAGGTTCTTCAACTCAGTCTTGGTACCGAATTTCTCTTGACCATAAGGGCGAAGGGAGATGTTAGCATCCACACGCATAGACCCTTCTTCCATCTTAACGTCAGAAATGCCAGCGTATTGGATAACCTCCTTGAGGGTTGTTAGGTAAGCATAAGCTTCTTCTGGTGAACGCATGTCTGCTTCAGATACGATTTCAATCAAAGGCACCCCTTGGCGGTTGAGGTCAACATAAGAGTAACCATCTGTACCATGAGTGTTTTTACCTGCATCTTCTTCTAGGTGAGCACGTTCGATACCGATTTTCTTAGTCGTACCATCTTCAAGTTCCACTTCAATCCATCCATTGTAACCGATTGGTTCATCAAACTGAGAAATTTGGTAGGCTTTAGGATTATCAGGGTAGAAGTAGTTCTTGCGGTCAAAGTGCATCTTCTTATGGATGTCCATGTTAAGAGCGAGTGCAGCCTTGATACCAGCATCGACAACACCTTTATTGAGAACTGGTAGTACACCTGGGAAAGACCAGTCAATCACGTTTGTGTTGGCATTTTGGTCGTTTCCAAAGTGGGCAGAAGTAGGTGAGAAGATTTTTGAATTGGTGTTGAGCTCTACGTGGACTTCAAGTCCAATGACTGTTTCAAAGTTCATTAGTTGTCACCTCCAAAAATCACGGGTTGTTGTTTGTGGTAGTCTGTTGTTGCTTCAAAGGCAGCTGCAGCTTGGTAGATAGTTTCTTCAGAATACTTAGGACCAATCAATTGGAGTCCTACTGGTAGACCTTGGACAAATCCAGCAGGAAGCGAAATACCTGGGAGACCAGCTAAGTTGACAGGAATTGTCAAGAGGTCAGCCAAGTACATAGCAACTGGATCGTGGTTGAGTGAATCCAAGTCATAAGCAACACTAGGAGCAGTTGGTCCCAAAATCAAGTCATAATCCGCAAAGACGTTTTCGAAATCTTGGATGATGAGGGTACGGACTTGTCCAGCCTTCTTGTAGTAGGCATCATAGTAACCTGATGAAAGGCTGAAAGTACCTAGCATGATACGGCGTTTCACCTCTTCACCGAAACCTTGGCTACGGCTGTTTACATAGATTTCATCAAGGTTAGTCGCATCCTCTGCGCGGTAGCCGTAACGAATACCATCAAAACGTTGCAAGTTTGAGGAAGCTTCTGAAGAAGCGATGATGTAGTAAACCGCAACTCCGTATTTAGAGTGGGGAAGGCTCACTTCTTCAACGATAGCACCAAGTTTTTCAAAGTGCTTAGCGGCTTTGAGGATGGTTTCTTTAACTTCTGGATCAATCCCTTCACCAAGGTATTCCTTAGGAAGGGCGATCTTCATACCTTTGATGTCTTGACCAATCTTAGAAGTAAAGTCTGCTACACGAACAGGTGCAGAAGTAGAGTCTTTGGCATCTTCGCTGGCAATTGCATTGAGCAAGAGGGCATTTTCCTTAACGGTTGGTGCAAAAGGCCCGATTTGGTCTAATGAACTACCAAAGGCAATCAGACCAAAACGTGAAACAGTTCCATAGGTCGGTTTGAGACCAACGATCCCGTTGAAGGCAGCTGGTTGGCGGATAGAACCACCAGTATCAGACCCAAGTGACAATCGGACTTGTCCTGAAGCTACAGAAGCAGCAGAACCGCTAGATGAACCACCGGGAACCTTGCTGTGGTCCCAAGCGTTTTTAGTCGCACCATAGTATGAAGTTTCACCAGAACCACCCATGGCAAACTCGTCCATATTAGTTTTTCCGACAACAATCATGCCCTTAGATTTTGCATTGGCAACTGCTGTTGCATCAAAGATTGGCTCGTAGTTATAAAGCATTTTTGAGGCTGCAGTTGTCAGAATGCCGTCTGTAGAGATATTATCCTTAACGGCTAGTGGAATTCCTGAAAGGATATTGTCAGCGTCGATTCCAGTCTCGTCAATAGCTTTAGCTTGAGCAAGGGCTTGGTCTTCAGCAATCGTAACGAAGGCATTGATAACCTCTTCACGCGCCTTGATATCTTCAAGAGTTGCTTGTGTTAGTTCTGTTGCTGAAATTTCCTTAGAAACAAGGAGGTTGTGCAACTCTTCAATGGTTTTATGATTAAAAGTCATTAGGCATCTCCTCCGTCGTCTAGGATAGCTGGTACCTTGATATAGTAGTTTTCTTTTTCAGGTACATTTTTAAATAAGCGGTCACGGTCTGTTCCTTCTTCGGCCACATCAGGTCGGAGAACAGTTTTACGGTCAGCCATAGTTGTAGTAGGTGCGACACCAGTTGTGTCAACTTCACTTAACAATTCGACCATATCAACAATTTTTGAGAGTGTTGTCGCAAATGAAGCAGTTTCTTCTTCTGAGAATTTTAATTTTGAAAGATTGGCAACGTGGGTTACCTCTTCTTGCGTAATTTTCATCGGATATCCTTTCGTGAAATGATGATTCTTTATCTGTTCTATTTTACCATATTTTCCTATAAATAAGGCAAGTCAAGCTAAAAAGAAACAGAAATTGAAAAATACTTTTTATTTCGATATAATGGTTGAAATTAGAAGAAAGAATAACAGTCGTTTTTAGTTGGTAAAAAGGATGTATCATTAACCCAACTAGAAGACGTTAAGGATGACACATGACGCTTTGGGAGTTATTTTTTACCAGTAAAAAGACAGTCCCTCCTCATTTGGGGACATGGTACTTTTTATTACCGACTTCTTTGGTAATCATAGCTGTTTTATCGATTCGTTATGCCTCTTCTAAGCGCTATCGAGATTTTTGGTATTGGGGACAATTGATCCAATTGCTGATTATCAACGCTTGGTATATTTCGGCGCGCCTGCCTCTGTCTGAGGCTCTCCCTTTTTATCATAGTCGCATGGCTATGTGGATGATTCTTTTTGCCCCTAATAAGACCTTTTTCAAGCAATATTTTGCCTTAGTGGGAGTTTTTGGTTCGATCATGGCCTTGGTTTATCCAGTCTTTTATCCTTTTCCTTTCCCTCATGTTTCGTCTGTGAACAATGTTTTCGGGCACTGGGCCCTCTTGGCTAACTGCTTGATTTATCTTGTTAGATATTATAAAGTTGAAAAAAGAGATACTTGGAAAATATGCCGGATGACTCTTGGAGTCAATGCCATTATCTTTCTAGCCAATCTTTTGACAGGAGGAAATTATGGCTTTATGAGTAAACCCCCTGTGATTGGGGATCATGGCGCCTTGGTTAATTATTTGATAGTAACCAGTTTGATGACAGGTATTCTCATCCTTATCAATCAACTCGTTAAATATAAACATAAGAATAGTTAATGTACAACTGAATTCGTTGCCTTAAGGAGATTTTATGCATCATTTTATTACAAGAACCCAAACCACACCACCACCTATTCCGATTTTTTGGTACGGTGTCATGATAGGCCTTCTTGCTTTGTCTATTTATGCTTCTCTTACTTACTACAAAAATCCCAAATTTGTTCGATTGTTTAAGTGGATTCAAATTGCGCAACTGCTAGCTCTTTACACTTGGTATATAGGTTTTAGCATTCCATTTTCAAATAGTCTGCCTCTTTACCATTGCCGTTTAGCCATGTTCGCGGTTGTCTTCCTACCAGACAGATGGAAAACCAAGCAGTATTTTGCCCTTATGGGAGCCAGCGGCGCAGTATTTGCTTTAGGCTATCCTGTTTTTGACCCCTATGATTTCCCGCATATTACCAGCTTTTCTTTTCTCATTGGCCATTATGCCCTCTTGGTCAATTCCCTGGTTTATCTCATGAATCACTACGATAAAAACCTACTTAAAAAGTATCGAATTATCGCCTACACTTTTATTCTCAACCTTTTCCTAGTTGGGGTCAATCAAGTAACAGGTGGGAATTACGGACTCTTGAATACGACGCCGTTTATTCCAAATGCCCCTATATGGATAAAGTATCTTCTGGTTTCAATCATTCTTTCTTCAGCCTTAGTGCTCTTTGATATTTTGTTTAAAAAACGTTGGGAAAAGAAAATTACTCTAGAAAAAATTAAATTTTGAAGAGATTGTAACTAGCAATACAGAATAAATATTGAATAAAAGAATCTTATAAGCAGGTCAAGTATCTTGGCCTGCTTTTTCTTGTGTAAGCAATTGAAAAACTCTCTAAAATCCGATATAATGGAGTGTTGAAAGGAATGTTAGGGTCCGATGTAATAAAGAGTGATTATAAATTGAAATAATTAAAAAAGTAGAAAGAAAGAGAACTTATGAGTATTCAAGAAGAAATTAAGAAACGCCGTACCTTTGCCATCATCTCTCACCCGGACGCGGGGAAAACAACCATCACTGAGCAATTGCTCTATTTTGGGGGAGAGATTCGTGAGGCGGGTACTGTAAAAGGGACGAAAACAGGAAACTTTGCTAAGTCAGACTGGATGGA
>CAKPXD010000007.1 GCA_934201655.1 uncultured Streptococcus sp.
ATCGTAGACTGGTCACGGCTAGGATCGGTACAGATAGAACAAGGATCATCATCTGTCAAACGCCCACAAATAGAGCAATAGGTCAATTCTCGCTTGGCTGCAAGGAGATTTTTTGCAAATTCATTGACATCGTCATCCGACATCCCAATGGTATAAAAGGCCAGTCGGGTTGCTGTCTTAATCCCGATACCCGGAAGTTTAGAATAACTGTCAATCAGTTTAGCTATAGGTGTTGGGTAAAGCATGGCTTCCTTTCTAGTTCATTGGATGGTGTTGGTTGTATTGATTGATAATGTCGCGAGCAATCGAAGGTCCGACACCATTAGTTAGATTCGTATTATGTGGGAAAACGACTGCGACTGCAATCTGCGGATTATCTGTCGGTGCATAGGCCACGGCATTAGTATTGTTGGCTTTTTGACCACCATTGACGTAACTTTCGGCTGTACCAGTCTTACCACTAATAGAGACTGACGCTCCATTTGAAAAGGCGCGACCTGTCGTGAGAGCACTTGTCCCGTGCGATACTTGGTAAAAGCCTTGTTGCAAGATAGACATGTCAGACTCAGAAATATTGATTTTATTCATTTCTGTGCTGTCATTTTGCTTAATGAGTTCTCCTAGACCACCTTGTTCGTTGTTGTCGTAGATTCCTTCTACGATGCGAGGAGCCAAGCGAACACCATTATTGGCAATAGTTGCTACATACTGAGCTAGCTGCATCGGCGTGTAGTTATCGAACTGCCCGAAAGCATTATTTAGATAGTTGGCCAAATCATAGTCTTTAGGGATAAAGCCTGTTGACTCATCTGGTAGGTCAATTCCTGTAGAAACTCCTAAGCCATACTCACCAAAAGTTGAACGTAATTTCCCCATAGCAGACTCAAGATTATTGGTTCCTACTGTCATATTCGGCTGATAAGTTTGTCCCATCATCCCTAATGCAGTTTGAATCATATAAGCATTGGATGAATATTCCAAAGCTTCAACTGCCGTGATCGGGAAAGAACCATAATAAGGGGTATACCAGGAATTGATAGGGGCAGAACCTTGGAAGACGATTGGTTGATCTGTCAGGGTTTGATTTCCTGACAAGACCCCATTTTCCCAACCTGAACTGATGGTAGCTGCCTTAACGACAGATCCTGGTACGAAGACATTGGTTACTGTACCAAGTGAGTCCGTGGTCAGTTCTCCAGTCTCTACATTGTGCTTCATTCCTGACATGGCTAATACAGCACCTGTCTTAGGATTGAGGGCTACTGCATAGACACCTTCTGAATATCTAGCTCCCCCATTTGCAAGTTCTGAGTTGAAATAACTCTTCAAGAGACTGTCTACACTATCTTGGAAGGCCAAATCAATGGTTAATTTGATATTTTTACCCTTGCTTCCTTCTTCGATATTCTCTACACTCTCCATGTCTCCGTGCTTGTCCAAATGGATTTCCTTGACGGTACGTTTTCCTTGCAAGACTTCTTCGTATTGCTTTTCAAGATAGGAAGTCCCAACACGGTCATTGAGTGAGTAACCTTTTTTCAAATAAGCGTCCACTTCTTCTGCTGGAAGACCAGATTTTTCACTCGAAACACTTCCAACTATAGATGAAAGAGAGGTTTCTAAGACTTTTCGGTCCCATGAAGTAGAGATGGAAATACCTGGCAATTCCTTAGATGCAGAAGCAATCACAGCTACCTGTGTATCGCTCAAAGGATCCGTTTGAATATTTCCTGTCGCAAAATTTTCTACTGCATTGAGCTGACTAAAGATATAGATTGCCTTCTTTTCATCCTCTGAGTAGTTTAATTGACTGGAAGTAATACTCTCAGCAGCGTTGTTATAGAGTTCAGATTCGGAAAGTTGATTGCCATCTGAATCATATCGTTTATCTTTTGGAAGAGCTTCAACTGTCTTCTTATAAACTTCAGCATCAGCCAAGTAGTAATCAGCCATTTGACGGTCCGTCAACTCTGGAGAGGTGACTGTGACATAGGTCAACAATTTTTTAGAAATATCCTTCAAATCAGCCGCAGTCATCTTGTTGCTTCGTGTAAAGGAAACAACTTGCTTAACGGTGTTTTGGACTAAAGGTTTTCCTGTTGCATCATAAATTTCTCCACGAGCGGAACCCATGGTTACTCGAGTTTGGCTAGCAGAAGCGAGTTTGTTTTCATAAAAATCCTTATGAAGAACTTGCATATAAAGCAAACGACCAATAATTGCTAAAAAGAGCAAGATGACGATTGCAAATAACAAATTAAGCCGTGTCGGTATCGAGTGGCTATTGAATTTTCTCATACACATCAATCTCATTTCTAATCAAAATCACACTCTTCATTGTACCATAATTTAATCCGAAAATTATGGAAAAAGAAAAGACTTTTCCTTTTTGGCCCAAAAATTATTTTCTATGATATAATGGAGGTAAGCGCTATTTTATTTGTTAGATTTGCCAAAGTAATTTTGGCAAATAGCTATAAAAGGAGTTCCATGAATAAGCAAGATATCTCTACGATTATCGACCTTCACTTTGAAGAGATGACCGATTTAGAGCAAGAAATTGCCCGCTATTTTCTACAGGCAGATACCATAAATGATGACTTATCCTCTCAACAAGTCACTCAAAAACTTCATATTTCCCAGGCAGCACTCACTCGTTTTGCCAAGAAATGTGGTTTTAAGGGCTATCGAGAGTTCATCTTCAAATACCAACAACAAAAAGACACTCTTTCTGCTCCTCAACAGGATATGAATCCTTTAACTCAGAGAGTCCTTAGAAGTTATGCAAACCTACGAGAAATTTCTCAAGGATTGATTGACGATGAGCAACTGGAACGTGTGGCTCAGATGATTGACCAATCCGAACGCGTGTATTTTTTCGGAACTGGGAGTTCTGGTCTAGTCGCACGTGAGATGAAGCTGCGTTTCATGAGACTGGGTGTCGTCTGTGAAGCCTTAACAGATCCAGATGGTTTTGCCTGGACGACTAGTATCATTGATGAAAAATGTTTGGTCTTTGGTTTTTCCCTCTCAGGAACAACACCATCTATCATCGATAGCCTATTAGATGCCCAGGATATGGGAGCTAAGACAGTTCTATTTACAAGTGCACCGAATAAGGATACTCAAGCATTTACAGAAACTGTTTTGGTCGCAAGCCAAAGCCAAGCCTCATATATCCAACGAATCTCTGCTCAGCTTCCAATGCTGATTATCATTGATTTACTCTATGCTTATTTCCTAGAGATCGATCGCGAAAGTAAAGAAAAAATCTTTAATAGCTATTGGGAGAATAATAGACTGAATGGTTATCGCAGAAACACAAGAAATAGAAAACCCTGAAATTGGAAACCATTCAGGGTTTTCTGTTTAAAATATTTTCCCCACAAAAAGGAGTCCACAATGGACTCCTTTTTAGTGTTTCAAGATACTGCCTTTGACCTTCTCTATTCTAGTCCTTCATATCTTTTTTGAAGAAGAATAGCATCATTCCCGAAACAAGAGTGAGGGCAGGCAAGAGAGCTGAACTTACTTCTTCTCCTGTTGCTGGTAACTGTTTGCTTGTAGAATCTGCTGCAGTGCCCTTAGCCTCTGCTAAAGGCTTATCTTCTCCCATAGGTTGTGGAGCAGGAGTTTCTACATTTGCTGGTGCACTTGGTTGAGCTGCATCCTTGTAGACTACCGCATAGACACCTAGGTGTGGAGCTACAAATTCAAGTGCTGAACCTTTCTGTTCAAACTTCACTTCCTGCAATTCTCGATTTGAATTCATGGCATAGACATTGGCTACATCAGACGCCACAGCAACTTGAACAAGGGCTGCACCTTTCAATTGAACAAGTTCGCCTTTCTCATTCTTCAATTGAATTTGATAAGCATCGAAACGGCGACCTTCCAAGACCTGATCAGCAACCTTATCGACCTCTAGAACAGAACCACCATTGAGGTCCCCTTCTCGAGCAATCAATTTCAAGTTTGTTGATGAATCTTTCAAGACCTTCAATGTGCTATCAGTTGATGGACTTTCTTCCTTGGTTCCAACTTCGACGATGCGGTCTTGAGCTTCCTCACGTTCAACCTTAAGAACCTTACGGTTGTCACCATCGACTTCTACATAAGTCGTTACTTGTCCGTCTTTTCCTTCAGAAACAACTTGTTCCTTACCTTTAGCTAAATCAGCATTCTCACGGCGAACAGTCTTGAAGGCGATTGGTTCTTTCTCTACTTTTAGATTTGGTAGGTTAAAGTCCAGGTTCATAACGCCTTCTGTCGGCATAGCAGTTCCTTCTTGAGTACCTACTTCAACGATGCGGTCTTGAGCTTCCTCACGTTCAACCTTAACAACCTTACGATCGCTGCCGTCAACTTCTACATAAGTCGTTACTTGTCCGTCTTTTCCTTCAGAAACGACTTGTTCCTTACCTTTAGCTAAGAGAGAATTTTCACGACGAATCGTATTGAAGGCAATTGCTTCTGTCGTTACTTCAAGGCTTGGTTGAGTTACACTCAATTCTTTAACACCTTCAGTTGGAAGATTTGAATGTTTCACTTCCTCTTCTGGTTTACTTGGCTCCTCTGGTCTTGCAGGCTCTTCTGGTTTACTTGGCTCTTCTGGAGCTGGTTCCTCTTTTGGTGTCGCCTGAAGATTGTTGATTGATGTCAAAGCTGCTTGCAAGGCCTTATCTACTGCATCCTGAGTTTTGGCTTCTTCAATAGCAGCTAAGGCTTGTTCTGCTAGTTCAACTAGTTTCTTCTTAGCTTCCTTGTCATCTCCCAACTCAGCTGTTTTACTTTTAATGGCTTCGGACAAGCTTGCCATAGCTTTATCGTAGTCAAGCTTAGGCTCTACTGGTTTGCTTGGTACCTCTGGCTGTGTTGGTTCTTCTGGTTTTGCTGGTTCTTCTGGCTTGCTTGGCTCCTCTGGTTTTGCTGGTTCCTCTGGTTTTGCTGGTTCTTCTGGTTTTGCTGGTTCTTCTGGCTTGCTTGGCTCCTCTTTTGGAGTTGCTTGAAGCTTATTGATGGATACCAAAGCGTCTTGCAAGGCTTTTTCAACAGCATCTTGAGTCTTAGCTTCTTGGATAGCCGCAAGAGCTTGTTCTCCAAGTTCAACGAGTTTTTCCTGAGCAGCTACATCATCGGCAAGTTCTGTTGCTTTTTTCTCGATAGCTTCAGTCAAATCTGCAATCGCCTTATGGTAGTCAACTTTAGACTCTTCTGGTTTTGATGGTTCCTCTGGCTGTGCTGGTTCTTCCGGAGCTGGCTCCTCTTTTGGAGTCGCTTGAAGCTGATTGATAGATGCCAAAGCTGCTTGCAAGGCCTTATCTACTGCATCCTGAGTCTTAGCTTCTTGGATGGCTGTCAAGGCTTGCTTTGTTAATGCAACTAGCTTCTTCTTAGCTTCCTTGTCATCACCGAGTTCAGCTGTTTTTCTTTCAATTGCTTCGGTCAGACTTGCCATAGCCTTGTCATAGTTTGGTTCTTCTGGCTGTTCTGGTGTTGGCGTATCATCTGTGCCATAATTTTCTTCCTTATCAAGGATCGTTTGCAAAGCTGCTACTGTCTTCAGAACTTCTTGTGCATTGGCTTCACTTGCTGAAAGTTGCTCAGATAATTTATCCAAGTTTGACTTGAAGGCTTGACGTGCCTCTGGAGTATTCTTCAAGCTTGTCTGGTCAAACTTAACCAACTCATCCTTCCAGTTCTTCATGGCTTGGATTAACTCTGCTTTGGTATAAAGAGCACTACCTTCACCATGAGTGATGAATTGGTCAACTTGGATACCAATATTTCTCGTAGTATCATTACGTTTTGGATCCAATTGCAAGGTTACAGCATGCCAACCTTCTTCGAGTCCAGTCAAACGAACAAGAGTCTGACCACCTTGACGTGTAGCAGCTGTACCACTGAAGTACTTCTTACCGTTGTACTCAGAAGCATTACCTAGGCCATCTTGATACTCGACTTTTCTACCGTCTAACGTCACCTTGTAGATACCATGTCCTGGATCCACATATCCTTTGATCTCAAGACCTGTTCCGTAGAAGTAGGCTGTTACGCTGGCATTTTTCTTCTGCTCTTCTGTCAAACGTCCAAATGACGCCCATGATTCTGTATTTTGGTATTTATCCGCTGAGTTCGTTTCATGGTTCCAACCTGGACTATAGTCAAGCTGAGTTGCCTGATCGTCATAGCTTGTCTGGTCTTTTAGGAGCAATTCTGCCTTCATCACTCGAATAGTAGCTTCTGAAGCAAAACCAAGAAGGGCATTGTCAGAAACGCTAGTCATTTTCACTTTGAAGTCAAAGATTGAATCAGCCTGCTCTGTAAAGTCGATCGTTGGAATCGTGATTGTTTTCTCAGTTTCACCGTCTTGGAAGGTCAGGTCAGCAGTCGTGTCCTTGTACACTTTACCATGAACCCCTGTTCCTGGCTCTGTTACAACATGGACTGTTGCTACTCCTTTGCTACCACCAACACGCTTAATGGTTACAGTAACTGGTTGGCCTTTTTGAACTTCATAGGTCGTTTCTTTCATCTCAAACATACCCTTGCCGGCATTGTTGAGCGTGTAGATACCTTCAGTCGCAATAGCTTTACCAGCTTTGTTAACGAGTTTGATGATATGTTCACCTGGAGCCAAGTCTTCAGTTTCATAAACCATCTGGCTACGTTTACGAGCTGCATTTTTTGTTTGGACATCTGCAACCTTTTGACCATCCACGTAAACGGACATTTCACCGTGGTTTGGATCAACTGTAGACACTACATATGCTTTTGTTCCAGTGAAACGGTAGGTTACACTAGCATCTTTTTGGTTAGTCCACATAGATGTTCCACGGACGCCTTCAGATTCATCATACCAAGTTGTATTCTCTTTATCAGCAGTTGTATTTGAATGGTAATCTAGTCCTAGAGGGTAACCATCTGTCTTCTCGATACTGCTTGGTGTCTTATAAACAGAGAAGTTTGTCAAAATTGGAGTCGCTTGTGCACCAGTAATGGTTACACGAATCTTTTGCGCCTCTACTGGTTGACCTTGGATAAGACGACGATAACCAACAGTTGACCCTTCACCATATGGAACCCAACGACCATTGAGTTCAACTTCAACCTTGAAGCCAGAGATACGTTGACCCTTAGCGATATCTTCTTTGAGTTCGACTACGTCAAAGCGTCTCTTTTGACCGAGATCAACAGTGAATTCACCTGTCTTAGCATCATTTGCGAGTGCCCAGCTGGTATCATCCTTACCATCTGTTAGGTGGCTTGCTTGATACAAGTGATTCTTACGAGTAGAGCTTGCAGTTACAGTTGCTCCCTTAGCGAAGTCAGTTGCATACATTTGATCCAAGGTTGCTCGGAATTCTTTCAAGCGAGCGACGTCTGCTTCTGCGAATTTACCTTCTTTATTAGGTGGAATATTGAGGAGAAGTGGCGTTCCACGACCAACAGACTTGAAGTAGATATCCATCAAATCTTTGATTGATTTTGGCTGTTGATTGTCATGGTAGAACCAACCTGAACGGATAGAAACGTCTGCTTCACCAACTGAGTACATATCTCCTTCTGGATCTCCATGGTTGAGATATTCATTCTTCACATCATCAGTGATTTTAGCTTTCTTGACCTTATGCCAAACTGGATCTCCGGCGATACCACGTTCATTACCGATCCAACGGACACTTGTTGGTTGAGCAGAGAAGATAGCGATATCTCCTTCAGCTTTCTTGATGTACTCGAACCACTTGTCAAAGGTATAGGTTACTTTTTGAGCCCCGCTACCACGCGCACCATCCATCCATACTTCAATGAACTTACCGTTATTTCCGTATTTAGGATTACCAAGGATTTCCTTGAGTTGGTTGAGATAGTATTCGTTGTACTCTTTCTCAGTTGCAACATGATATTTAGGATGGTTGGCATCCCATGGCGATAAGTAAACACCCATATTCATGTCATACTTAGTCGCTGATTTAGAGATCTCTTCGAGAAGGTCTCCCTTACCATCTTTCCACGGACTTGCAGCTACCGTATGGTCTGTATATTTAGATGGATAAATTACAAATCCATCGTGGTGTTTGACAACCATGATTGTTCGTTTGAATCCAGCATCCTTCAAAGTCTTAATCCACTGATCTGTATCAAGATTAGTTGGATTGAAGTACTGAGGATTTTCTCTACCGTTACCCCACTCAGAGTTAGTGTAGGTATTCATACCATAGTGGATGAAGGCTGCCAATTCTTCCTTGTGGTAGTCCAATTGGGCCTTGCTTGGAAGTGGACCGTAAGCAGCAATTTCTGTTTCTTCATCTTTTGGATCAACCACTGGAGTTACAGGAGTTGCTGGTTTTGGATCTTCAATCTTTTCGTATTCAAAAATAACTTCATTCACCCCTTTATGCTTGATAGTTGCTTCTTGACTTGCATTTACTGCTCGATAGCCAGCAATTTCTTTAGCTTGGAATTTATGAACAAAGGAAACATCGTATTCTTTACCTTCGTTATTGTCCACATCTGCAGTTGTCAATTCTTTATCAGAGTCTTTCACGCGATAGTGAACCTCAAAGGAACCTTTGTTAACTTTATAGACTACTTTAATGACACGAGTTCCTGCTGGAGCCTTGCTCACAACACTATGATCCTCATCCCAAGCGTCTTTCAATTGTTTATTGACTGGAGAATCGCCAATCGAAACAATCTCATATTTTTCTTTATTGTTCTTGTAGAAATCTGTTTTTTCAATCTCCGATTTGTAGTTATAATTGAATTGTGCTCCAACTTCTGCCCTGTCTACAAAAGTATCGTTTTCTTTGACTGGGTTATCATTTTGGTCCACATGTTCGATAACTACACGACCATAGTCAACACCTTCAACTAGGGTAGCAAGTCCACTATTATCAAAGGCATACTTGTTTCCACCGATGACAGCTGTTGTATTTCTGAGTAATTGGCCCTTTGCATCAAAGTAATAGCGATTATCGTTATCACCTTGGTACCAGCCTTCTTTGACACCGTATTTTTCAATGATGCCTTTAACCCATGCTAATTGTTCTGGAGACAAGACTAGACCTCCACCGAAGCGGTCTTTTTCAGCAATGTTCGCATTATCAACAGTCCCACGTTGGTGAATTCCGATGACTTTGCCATCACCGTTGATAATACCGCCACCAGAAAGACCTGATACAGAAGTCAAACGATAGGTAACACCTACTGTTCCCTTATCATCATATTTTTCAGTACCTTTAACAACACCATCCGCCTTATACAATTGACCAGGTACGATTGGCTCCTTCAATTCTGGTGAGCTTGAATCTGTAGGATAACCAATCGTACTAACAGGTTCTCCGGCTTTGTATTCCCGATGCTCTGCTAACGGAGTAAAGGTTGCTGCCTTATTTGGACTTGCAATCTGTACTAGAACTGGAGCGACAACCAAGGCTAGGTCATTTTTGTACCCTTCACCAAACTTTTCTTTATTCCAGAAATGAATATCCTTTTCTTGGAACAAAACAGTTTTTCCTGAAGTTGGCAATGATCTTTCTTTTGGAGTATTAGAACCAACATTGTAGTAGAACTTAGCAGTATCACCACCTAAGATATTACCAGCATTGGTTTCGGCATCCTTCTTCAAGAAATTGTGAGCGGCTGTCAGCATGATATTTGGAGCCACAAAGATACCTGAACCTGAATTGAGGTAACGCTGAGTTCCACCGTCTGCTAGAGGTGAACTGTAGATTGTGTAAATCATGGTAGCCGATGTAGCTGGTTGCCCCTCATAATTGATATGCTTAAGGTCTTGGCCACCATTGATAATGGCTCTATTTTCTTTTTCACCTTCAGTTGTACTTGCTTCTTCAGCTTTTAAAATACTTTTAGTTTCAACTTTTGGGCTATCTTTTTCTGATACAATGGCTGAAGTATCCAGTTTTTTCACTGGTGTATCAGGATAAGCACGGTCAGGAATTTCTGCTGGAAGTAAATCTCCAGCCTCTTCAGTAGTTTTAGTTTCTTCTGTTACTTTTTCTGAAGCAGGAGCTGCTTGTTTAGCAACTTCTTCTTTAACAGGACTCACTACTTCTTTAGTTTTCTTAACTGCTTCCGCTTTTTCTTTATCGACATCGATTACTTCTTTTGCTTGACCTTCTACTTCCAGTTTTGGCTCTAACACAACTTCGTTAGCGGCAACATTTCCAGATGCAAAAAAAGCCAGTCCAACTGCCACAGAGGCTACACCAACCGTTAGTTTACGAATACTGAATATACGACTTCTTTCAAAAAAATACTGTTTCATCAAATTCTCCTAATGAACAAAAGCAGTCAGCTACTGCAAGAGCCCAGTTTCTGCTGGTGACAATTTTATTTCTCCGTACCTACTATAAAACTCTTCTTCCTCCCACTCTTATCTTCTGTTAAATTCATTTTTAGAAATCGCTTACATTTTTTCTGAATAAAAAAATGACTTGATTTTACAAATGCTTTTTCGAGATTTCTCAGTATAATAAATATACTATATTATTCCAAGAAATGCAAGGGCTTCCAAAGTTTTATTAAAGTTTTACCTAATTTTTTCCTGCCAAAAAAACCTAAATTGGCAAAGCCAATTTAGGACTGTTTGGTTCTAAAATGATAATATGCACCGAGCATGCCAGCAGTATTCTGATGGTGGGCAAATTCAAGTCGAGTCTTGTCTGCCAAGCTTGGAACAAGCGAATCTTTCAAAGCCTTACGGATTTTTGGTTTCAAAATTGCTTCTTGCCCCATGATACCACCACCAAGGATGACAACTTCTGGATTGGCAACATAACAAATATTTGCGAGACCCTTGCCAAGGTAATCCACCATACGGTCAATCCCCTCCATACAGAGTTTATTGCCTTCGGTAGCTTCTTTGAAAATTCTGCGACCGTTCCACTGTTCCACTTCATCTCCATGTGCGTCTGCTACATACTTAACAAGAGCTGTCGTAGACGCTAAATCCTGGAAGGCTCCATCCTGCATGTGCAGATAACCAACTTCACAGGCAGAATTACTAAAGCCATGAAAAACTTGGCCATCAATAATTAAGCAACCACCGATACCTGTTCCAATTGTCAAACAAAGGGTAATACTTGCACCCTTTCCTGAACCAGAGACAGCTTCAGCAAGCCCTGCACAGTTAACATCATTTTCAATTTCACAAGGAATGTTAAAGCTTTCTTCAATTTCCTTTTTAAATTGGGTTCCAGCATAATTTGGAATCTGTGGACCAGCGTAGAAAATCTCACCCTTATCAGGATCAACCATTCCCGCTGAGGAAATGGCTACACCTGACACTGGTCCTTTTTCTAGATAGCTAGCTACGATATCTTTTGTTTTCTGTAAGATGTGTGGACCACCCTTGTGCGCCTCAGTCGCTACTTCGTGAGACTCTACAAGTTGTCCATCTTGGTCAATTAAACCGTATTTGATATTAGTTCCACCAATATCAATTGCAACGTAATTAGTCATAAAGCCTCCTATTGATTAGAGGAAACGCTCCTTAGTTTCACGAATCAATTGAGCAGCTGCTTCAACAACTGGACGATCTTCTTCGGTCACTGGTGTAAGTGGAGAACGAACTGATCCGATATTAAGCCCTTCATTGATTTTCAAGACTTCTTTAATCACACAGTACATATTACCATGAGCTGCAGTTAATTTACCGATGATAGCGTTGATAGCGTATTGCAATTCACGCGCTGTTTCTAGGTCTTTATCTGCAATCAATTGGTTGAGTTTCAAGAAGAGTTCTGGCATAGCACCATAAGTACCACCGATACCAGCTTTTGCACCCATGAGACGTCCACCTAGGAATTGTTCATCTGGACCATTAAAGACGATATGATCTTCGCCACCAAGGCTAACGAATGTTTGAATATCTTGAACTGGCATTGAAGAGTTTTTAACACCGATAACACGTGGATTCTTTAACATTTCTGTGTAAAGACTTGGAGTCAATGCAACACCCGCCAATTGAGGAATGTTATAGATAACATAGTCTGTGTTTGGTGCTGCTGCACTAATGTCGTTCCAGTATTTGGCTACTGAGTATTCAGGCAAACGGAAGTAAATTGGTGGGATTGTTGCAATAGCATCTACTCCCAAGCTTTCTGCATGACGAGCAAGTTCGATACTGTCTTTGGTATTGTTGCAAGCCACGTGAGCAATGATAGTCAACTTGCCTTTAGCAACTGCCATCACTTCTTCCAAGATCAATTTGCGGTCTTCTACGCTTTGGTAGATACACTCACCAGAAGAACCATTAACGTAAAGTCCTTGAACTCCTTTATCAATAAAGTATTGAACCAAGGCACGAGTACGTTCTGGGCTAACTTCACCCGCATCATCATAACATGCGTAGAAGGCAGGAATGACACCTTCGTATTTTTTTAAATCTGACATAGATTTCTCCTAAGATTTCTTTTTTCTGCTTTGAGCAGATGATTTTTTACTATTTTAGTATACACCTTGTAAAAAGCGCTTTCAATACATCTCAGCCACTTAGATTTTAATTTCTATTCATCTCCCATAGCTTTTCTTGTTTGAAAGTAGTTTCATATCATTTTCAATCTGCTTGATATTTAGCAAACAATTTTTCCATTAATCCAGCTTGGCAAAAGGCAAGAAGTCCAAAGCCAAAGAGTAGAAATGCTGAACCACCAAGCACTAGAGTAAAGCCTGATAGATAGAGAAGCATAATGATTAATAAAATAATCGCAAGCATCAAGAAGAACCACACGAAGTTAAAACTTACCAAAAGTAAGCCCTTTTGGAGCACTTCTTTCCAAGTTAATTGATAGCGTGCAGCAATTGGATAGCTAGCCAACATAACTAATGTTAAAAATATCAGAATTCCCAAGCAAATAGCTTTAATGAGCTGAAAGGCAACACCAGTTTGACTCCAAAATAGTGATAAGTCAACCACACTGATTAAAAAGATTCCTAATTCCAGCAAACCTAACTGAAAACCTAATTTCAAATTTTGCTTGAAGGCTCTAATATAGATTTTGAAAACAGGAATGCGACGGCTGCGCTTCACTTCAAAGATTGTCTGATAGAGACTGATTTTAGCTACTCCAATAGTCACAATAGGCAAACAAGACACAACAAAGAGTATGTTAACCGTCACGATATCTAACACTTTCTCGCAAAAACGCATCAGAAAGTTATCCGTATCGAATGCCGCTTTTATCAATCCAGATCCTTTATGTGCCATTGTTTGCTCCTCCTAACTGACTAATCGATTAAAATTTTAAATAAATATTTGCGAACTTTATCTTCCATACCTGCATAGCCATTAGGCTGATGAGGTTCTCCTGGGAAGAAAACTGCAAAATTGTGATATCCCAACAAAAGTGGGTATTGTTCGTGACAATGAACAAAGCCAATATCGCTGGCTTCATCAAAGGCTACAGCCTCATCTTTGATGCGAGAACCGTAGCTAGAATACTCATGACCTTCAACCAACAAATGCAAGTCTGCATAGTTTTTATGATGCTCTAAGCGATCATTTTCTTCTTTGTTGAGAACATTTTCCTGTACAACTAGGAAGACCTTATCTCCATCAATCTCGTATTTACCTAATTCAAAAGTATCTTTACGATGCTCATAGAGATAGTCAATAGCCTTGTCCAGATTTGGGTGAATTCCCTTGTAAAAGCTAATGTTTTTTAAATCATCAAAAATCATAGTAATTTCCTTTACCTGATTAATACCTTCAGACATAAGATGTCTAGCCAGTAAGTTTATAAGTGTCTAACAAAACTTCGTGAAGCAAGCAACTCCTCTCCATTTTGTAGACACTTATATATCCTGTATTCTCTTAGTCTATCAACTATACTTCTGCATATTGATAAACAAATTGTACTATATTCAATTTTCGCAGAGTATTATCCTTTGACAGCTCCCATAGTAATACCTTGAGTGAAGGATTTTTGGAAGACAAGGAAGACTGTTACGATTGGCACAGCTGCAAGGGCAGCCCCTGCCATGATCAAACCATAGTTGGTTGCCATCTCGGCCTGCATAGTCGCAACCCCGAGTGAGATGGTCAAGTTTTGACGTGAAGTCAACATTACCAATTGCATGAAGTAGTCATTCCAAGTATTGATGAAGGTAAAGATTGCGAGAGCTGCAAATCCTGGTTTCACAATAGGGAAGGCTACACTCCAGAAGGTACGAATCTCACCACATCCATCGATTTTAGCAGATTCGAGCAATTCTGTAGGAATGTTTTCACTGAACTGTTTCATGAGGAAGACCCCAAATGGCCATCCGATCAAAGGCAAGATAACTGCCCAAAGAGTATCATGGATTCCCATGAAGTTGACGATACGTACCAATGGTACAAGGACAACTTGTTTTGGAAGAGCCATGGCAGCAATAAAGATTGCGAAGAGAATGCGTTGTCCATAGAAACGTTTCTTAGCCAATACATAACCTGCTAGTGAAGAGGTTGCACAAACCAAGAACATAGTTACCAATGAAATGAAGACTGAGTTCCACATCCATTGCAAGGCTGGGTTTTGCACCATCAATTGTTGGAAGTTCTCCATAGTTGGAGCTTTAGGGAACCATTGTGGTGGAATCATAATGGTATCTGGTTGTGATTTGAATGCACCTGTCAAAATCCAGTAGAATGGAAAGATAAACAGTACAGTCAATAAAAGCAAGAAGATGGTTGAAATAACAGTGAAGGCTGTTAAAGGTTTCTTTTGTGTAGATTGCATAGCTGTCTCCTTTCTATTAGTATTCTACGTCGTTTCCAAGTACTTTAAATTGAACAAAGCTGACGATGGCAATCATAACTGCTAAGAATACACCAATAGTATTGGCATAGCCATACTCAGTCAATTGGAAGGCTTTTTCGTATAGGTAGTACATCAGTGTACTTGTTGAGTAGTTTGGACCACCGGAAGTCAAAAGCTGAATCAAAGCAAAACACTGGAATGAGTTGATGGTTGTAATGATTGCGATATAAAGAGTTGTTGGAAGGAGGCTTGGCCATTTAATCTTCCAGAAAACTTGTAACTCAGTTGCTCCGTCGACACGCGCCGCTTCTACAAGTGAGTTATCAATATTACCCATTGCAGCGATGTAAAGGATGATTGGCTGACCAACTGATGTTGTCAAAAGAATAATCATAATCGCCATCAAAGCCCAGTTTTTATCACCCAACCAAGAAATGTTTTGGCTAATGATATGGCTTGACTTAAGCACGAAATTCAAAATACCTGATAGAGGATCATAAATCCATTTCCATACAACCGTTACGGCAACACTACCTGTGACTACAGGAAGGAAGAATACGAAACGATAGAAGGATCTAGCAACTGCATTTTGTTGGTAAGTTTGTGATGCCACAAATAGTGAGAAGAGTACAACGACTGGTACAGATCCGATAACTAAGATTACGGTATTAATCAAAGATTTTGTAAAGACAGGGTCTTTAAACATGCGGATGTAGTTGTCAAGTCCCACAAACTCAAAGCTAGTCATCGAGTAGTTAAAGAAACTAGTGATGAATCCCATGATCATTGGAGCTAGGACAAAGACGGTAAAGAAGATTAATACTGGTGCTAAGAAAGCATAAGAAACAATTGTTTCTCTCATGCGAATTTTATTGACTTTCACAGTTGGCACCTCACTTTCAAATAGTTTTTGTTTTTTTGATTGTCGTCTGACATTGATGTAAAATCAAAATGAAATTTTTTCCAAGAAAAGCCTATGTAAGAACTTCATTTTAATTTTGACCTGTCAGTTTCTTACATTTTTTAAACAAAACTCCCCCTTTTCGTACACAAATGTGCACAGGGAAAAGGGGGGATTTTACTTTTTATTTAGGGCTTATTGTTTAGCTGCTTTTTTGATTGTTTCATTCGCTTTTTCAGTGAATGTCTTCAAAGCTGCAGCAGGTTGTTCGTCACCGTTAGACACTGATTGCAACATTGGGAACCATAGAGTTCTCATTTCAGCAAATCCGTCGATTGTGTTGTAGTATGGAGAGTAGTATTGAGTCCAACCACTGATAGTTTCCATACGTTTATCATCATAAAGTTTTCCAAATGAAGTACGAACTGGGAAGGCACCTGTACGAACTACGTCTTTAGGACCCCACTCTTTATCATCAGCGATGAATTGGATGAATTTCTTAGCAGCAGCAACTTTCTTTTCATCTTTGTTGTTAAATACTGCAAATCCGTTTACAAGGTATTCAAGAGCTGGTTTGCCAGAATCAGATGGGAATGGAACTTCTACCACTTCAACTTTACTTGCTTCCAACAATTTAGCTTGGATACCGTTTTGAGCTGGTGCCCAAAGGATTGTGTATGATGTTTGACCGTTTGCAAAGTTTTGGATGTCTGCTCCACCGTCAAATTGTGAACCGTTGTTCAACAAACCATCTTTAATCCAGCTAGTTGCTTTTTCAAGACCTTTGACGAACTTAGGATCATCAGTTGTGTATTTAGTAACTTCTTTGTCTGTTACAGAACCACCGTAAAGGTTAGAGATGAAGGCACGTGTTCCTTGGTCTCCCCCTTGACCAGAACTGAACAATGAACCTGGAGTGTATCCTTTATCTTTAAGTGCTTTCAAGACTTTTTCAAAATCATCAGTTGTCCAACCTTCTTTAACAAGGTTAGCTACACCAGCATCTTCCAACATTTTCTTGTTCATGGCCATGTAGAATGGTGCAGAACTGATTGGATACATGTATGCTTTATCACCAGCTTTACTTGCTTGAATGATGTTTTCGTTGTTAACATCTTTAACAAATTCATCTGTAAAGAGGTCATTCAACTCAGCCAATTTACCATTTTTACCGTAATTAATGATACGACCTGGTGCATCGAAAAGTACATCTGGAGCAGTTCCAGCTTCAATAGCTGTCGTAATTTTTTCTGGACCAGACTTGAAGTCGATTGTTTCTAGTTTAACTTTGATATCTGGGTTTGCTTTTTCGAAAGCTTCGATGATAGATTTTTCATAAGTTCCTACACCGTCACCAGATTTTTCTTGAGTGAAGACTGGGAAAGCCCACCAAGTGATTTCAGTTTTTCCTGCATCACTTGCAGCGTCTTTTTTAGCGTCTGATTTGCCACAAGCAGCAAGAGAAAGAACAGCAGCACCCGCAAGTACTGTACAAGCTAGTTTTCTAAATTTCATTAGTATTCTCCTAAATGATGATAAGCGTATCCGAGGCGGATAATGAGTATTGACAACTTTGTATACGTTTACATTTTATTTTACGAATCAATCACTCTCCTCGTGTTTTAATTGTCTTATTTGAGACCCGCAACAAAGCGTTCCGTGATCTCTTTTGGTCTAGTAATAGCTCCACCAACTACGATGCCTCGCACTCCGTAACCTAGGATTTGCTTAGCCTGTTCTGGTGTGTGAATCTTACCTTCTGCGATGACGTCTACTCCTGCATCACAAAGTTTCTTAATCAATTCAAAGTCTGGACCGTCTACTTTCGGGCTATAAGATGTGTAGCCTGACAAGGTTGTTCCAACAAAGTCAATTCCTGCTTCAACTGCTGTAAGCCCTTCTTCAAAGGTACTTGTGTCAGCCATCAAGAGTTGATTTGGATATTTTTCCTTGATTTGACGGATGAATTCTTGAATCTCTAAACCATCATGGCGTTCTCTCTTGGTACAATCTAGAGCGATAACCTCAATGTCTAGAGCCGCTAGTTCATCTACTTCTTTCATAGTAGCTGTGATGAATGGTTCCTGTGGCGGATAATCACGTTTGATAATCCCGATAATCGGAAGATTTGTGACCTCTTTTATTTCCTTGATATCTCGAACACTATTTGCTCGGATACCGACTGCTCCACCTTGCTCAGCCGCTTTGACTAGCAAGGGCATTACACCTCCCGCTTCTGTATAAAGCGGTTCGTGAGGAAGTGCCTGACAAGAAACGATGATCCCATCTTTAATCTGCTCAATCAAAGCTTCTTTACTGATCTGTGGCATCTACTTTCCTCCTTTTCTTTTTTCTTATGAGCCTATTATATATCATTTTTAAAGCGCTTTCAATAACTTATACTAGAATAGATTGAAGTTTCAAAACAATTTTATGAAACAGATTCTCCTGAAAGTAGTTTCAGGGAAGAAATACCCGAGTTTGAATCGCCTTCCATCCGCTTATTCTCACTAGAACCTTCGCTTTCTACAAATAAAGAGCCTGTAACGAATGAACGTTACAGACCCTTCTAATATAAGTCTAAATTTTTTTATAGAGACTTTTTAGATTCAATGTTGCCATTAATCTTCTTTTTTCTTAGCCATTCCAAACAAGCCGAGAAGCATTCCAACCATTCCTACAGATACTAGAGGAGTAGAAACCTCACTTCCTGTTGCTGGGAGGGTTGGTTGTTGTGGTTGAGCTGCTGGAGCTTGATATGTCTTATCTTGCTGTGCTACTAAAGTGACAAGCGGTTTTTCTTCAACCTTATATTCTGGAAGTTCATTCTTGGCTGCTTCGACCGCATTGACTCCGCCTGTGAATTCTGGAAGTTCATGTTTAAGGGCTTGAACGGCATTTGCTCCACCTGTGAATTCTGGAAGCTCATTCTTGAGCGCTTCAACTGCGTTTACTCCGCCTGTGAATTCTGGAAGCTCATTCTTGAGCGCTTCAACCGCGTTTACTCCGCCTGTGAATTCTGGAAGCTCATGAACTGCAGCTTCGACTGCATTGACACCACCTTCGAATTCTGGGACTTCTACTGTTGGTGCTGCTTCGTCACCTACTGTTGCACTAGGTTCAGTGTACTCAGGGAGCTCTGTTACAACCGCTTCGTCGTCATTGACACCACCTTCGAATTCTGGGACTTCTACTGTTGGTGCGGCTTCATCGCCTACTGTTCCACTAGGTTCAGTATACTCAGGGAGCTCAGCCACAGCTGCTTCGTCGCCATTGACACCTCCTTCGAATTCTGGGATTTCTACTGTTGGTGCGGCTTCATCACCTGCAGTTCCAATAGCTTCAGTGTACTCAGGAAGTTCTGTTACAGCTGCTTCGTCGCCATTGACACCACCTGTAAATTCTGGGACTTCATGGATTGCCGGTTCGTCACCATTAAAACCATTCGTAAGTTTAGTACCTACCACAGATACTGGCAAGTTATGCATACTTTCAATTGCACCCGCTTCAATAGCTGTAACTTTTTGACCGATATCTTCAGGAGCTATTGTAAATAGGAGAGTCTTCGTATCATACTGAGTCATGAAGGTTGCAGTCTTGCCATTAGCTAATTTGAGAGTTGGAGCTTGATTTACCAAGACTTCTGAATCAAATTCCATAGCAATAATGCCTGGCCATTTTTCCATAGCTTGTGTAACTTTAACTTCTTTAGGAGCAATTCTCTCTTTAGTTAGGTAATCCCAGTTGAATTTCTTAAAGGATAGAGTATAAGGATTGCCACCCGCTTCATGATGTTCATACAAGAGACCAAATTCTTTTGGTCCAATTTGTTGAAGTGAGTTATAAGCATACTCACCTTCTTGAATCAAATGATGGTGCAACCAAGTCAACTCGCCATCTTCTTCTACGCGAGCCACACGAATGTAGCCATTCTTACGACCTGGTCCATTGGCATTTGCTAGAAGGATATACTCTTTACCATCTTGAACCGTATGAGTCGCCGCCATTTGAACATAAACATCAGGTACATCATAGCGTGCTACATTGTTGTCCCATGTAATACCACCATCATTACTTGTCGCAACTTGCAAATCACCAGTCAAACCACGCATAAAGAGTTTCAACTGACCATTATTCAATTGAACAACAGAAGATTCTGTATTTTGAGCGTAGTAATTGTTCATGTTGCTTGAATCAACTACTGTTCCATCATGAAGTGTACGGTTGTCATTGACACCGCCACCCATATGCCAAGTCTTACCATGGTCATCTGAATAGATGATGCGAGATGATTGAGAACCGTTGAGATGGTTAGCTCTGTTTGTCGTATAGACAGGGACGACAATCCGACCTTTATGAGGTCCATTCTGGAGGGTAATTCCCACTCCAGGTCCCACACCTAAGAATTTCATCCAATCAGCTTTGACCATTGGAGTAATATCTTGTGGTGCAGACCAAGTCTTACCATCATCATCACTATAAGACATCCATAGGTAGCTGTCTTTAGCAATTCTAAATGGAGAAGTTTTATTGCTTGTAAAGTAAATATTTCCTAGTAGTTGCTCACCTTGATAAAGGTCCCCTTTATCGCTATATGCAGGCTTGACAGGATTTACAACAACACGGTAATCTGTTGCCTGACCATCTGGTGTGTAGACAACACCATTTTCACGAATCGTATAGGCTCCATTTTCTCCTTCACGGTATAGAATTTGATAAGTTTTTCCATCAATTTCCTTATAGGCAACTTCTCTTTCAGAAGACATTCCGAAGATTCCTTTACCTTCTGGGAACATATCGTAAACTGAGAAGATTCGCTTGGTTTCCGTATCTTGGACTAGAACCATATCGATGTTTACTGGTGAACCAATGTTTGGATCCTTGGCTTTAGGATTGTCACGTAGATTCGTAAGAGTGATGCGGTCGCCCCATGTTTGGCCCTTGTCTTCACTTCGTTTAACGACCATACCGATATCACCCCAGTCATAGTGGTGTAAGCGGCGTTCGTCAGCACCAGCAATCAAAGTTCCCTTGTCAGTCTTAAGGAGGGCTGGAATACGATAGCTATTAATACCATCTGGATTTGACTGCCCATTTTTACCCGCTGTAAAGACATCTGTTTTTTTAGAAATCTCAGCCCCTTCTGGAAGTTCTTGCCCCAAGTCTCCTCTTTCAAATAATTGACTGCGTGTTCGAACTTCATCTTGTGTTAAGGCGCGGTCATAGACTGTTAGATTACGGACTTGTAGATTTGACCCCCAAACTGTCTTGCTTCCTCGTTTAGTTGCTCCGATTTGAACGTGGTTAACATCTGGCATATCTTTGATGAATTTCCCAGATTTTAGACTTGTTCTGGACAAGACACCATTTACATATAGACGAACTCTTCCAGTAGGGACTTCAGTTGTTGGTTTTTCAACAGTAAAGGTAACTGAATTCCACTGACCTGGGCGAACCTTTAATGGTGCATCGGTGTATTTATCATAGAATTGCGCACCATTTGCATCACGACCTTCGATAAGGGCTGTATTATCAAAGACTGACATGGTGAAATACTCATTTTCCTTGGTATCACTTGATACAGAGAAAAGATTGTAAAAACGTGGTGCCGATGCATCTGGTTTGAACTCCATATGCACTGTTGCATCTTGAAGTTTCTTCAGTTTCTCTAAGTCACTTGTAAGGTCATCTCGCTGATTATTTTCAGCATTGGTTGTAACGTCATTTTTTTCTACGACAGTGTTAACATTTTCCAATTCTCTTGAGTAATAATCACGAGCGATAGCTTCTTGTTTCTCAGTTTCTTCTGTCTTATCCGTTTCAGCTGCTGGAGTCTCTGCTGGAGTTTCAGTTTCTGTTGGTTTTTCAGAACCTGGGTTTGCTTTCAACTCTTCACGGTTTACTTCAGTTCCTTTATCTGTCGCTGCTGCCAACTTATCCGCAAGTTCCTTATCTATGTTAGCTAGATTTCCTGATTCTACTTCTTTTGGCAATTCTGGCAAAGCTTGTCCAGTTGTTTCACCACTGGTTGCTGGAGCTTCTTGGGCTAAAACTGGTGAAGCACCAAAAACAACTGCTCCAATGACTACTGATGCAGCTCCTACTGTAAATTTTCTAATTCCAAAACGTTGTTTCCGTTCAAAATCTCTCTGTGCCATATATTTCCTTCCATTTTTCACAAAAATAAAGCGCTTTCTTTTTTGCTTAAAAATTTTAGCCCTTAGGGCTTTGAGCAAGAAAGAAACTGTATTGTTGATGGGTTTCTCCCATTCTTTTCATCTGAATTTCTGTTGCGTTTTTCTACTTTATATCTTAAAGCTAGCAACCATTTTACTCCTTTCGACTTGATGTTACACCTATTATATAATAAATATTCTAAATAATAGCCTTAGTAATCTATAATAGAATTTACTTTCAGATATATTTCTATTTTTCAATTTTTTTAAAACTACTTTCTGTACCCCTCAACAAAGAAAGCCCTGTTTCAGCAGGGCTCTTTTTCATTTTTTAATGACTTACATAGGTAAAGGGAATCTCACTACCACACAACCAGTTGTAAACCTGGTCGTTGACATGAACATTCATAGCCTCATGAGCGTATTCTGGCATGATACGATGGCTCTTTTCACAGGTCAAACGATTGAAGATGGCAAATTGGGTGATTGGGTAACAGACATCGTCATCGAGTCCCGTAATCATTCTCACCTCACCTTTGATTCGATGGGCAAGATTTTTCACATCGATATAGCTAAGCGTCTCCATGATTTGTTCTTCTGTCTCATGGAATGGATCATGGAACTTAAAGTAACGGAAGAGCTCGTCGTAAGCTTCACTGGTGTTCCCAATCTCTAATACTCGTCTAAAATCAGATAAGAACGGATAGATAGCCACAGTTCGTTTGATACGTGGATTGAGCCCTGCAGCCACTAAAGCCAGCGCTCCACCTTGTGAAGCTCCGTAACTAGCCAACTGTCCTTCATCCACTTGAGGCAGACTAGCGACAATTTCAACCAATTGATAAATATCAAGATAGACATCCTTGTAGAAGAGTTGATCTTTTCCTTCAACAGCACCACGAATGATATGGCCTTTTACTGTATTTCCTAGTGGAGAACGCAGACCATCTTGTGAGTAACCAGATTGCCCACGAACATCCATCGATACAACTCCATAACCAGCGACGGTAAAGGCTAGCATATCTGTCCAATCCCAGCAACGTCCCATATAGCCATGAAAGTGGAAAATGACAGGAACTTTCTCTTCTGATTTTGGTAAGACTACACGCGCATAAACAAGACCATCACGTGTACCTTTAAAGGTTAACTCATAGCACTTCACATTTGGAATATGAAAGTCACGCTCCTCTAGTTGGTATTCAGGCAAGACCGAAACCTTGTTAATCTCACCATCCCAAAAAGCATCAAAATCTTGAGGAACTTCATCTCTTCCTCTATATGTTTTCATTTCTTCTACTAATGCTGGATTTCTCATAGAATTCTCCTTTGTTTTGTAAACGTTATCATAACTGTAGCACATATGGAGAAGCAATGCAAGAAAGAAAGGGAAACTGAAAGTGGATTTAATGTCTGAACCCTGTAAGAATCCCTCTGAAAGTAGTTTTAAAAAAATAAAAAAGAGCGATTTCGCTCTTTTCTTAGTATTTAGGAGAAGGTTGAGTTCCCTTTTGAAATGTCTTTGGGTAGTTTACTTTAATGGTCATGAGAGAGTCCTCGTTTCTTTTTGATGACTCAAGTATAGATAACAATCCTAAAAGCAAACTTATATTTTTCTTAGAAAAAGCTTAATCCAGGAATTCTTTTTTCTCTAGATGCAAGGCAATCATGTGCCACTCTGGGTTCTCTTGCCAGTTAGGGAGAGAACTGATATAGCTAGCTACCTTTCTAGCCTCTTCTAAAATCGGGAAGTCTTCAATAATATCGGCCACATGAAACTCTGGTAGCCCCGACTGTTTGGTCCCAAAGATTTCTCCAGAGCCTCGCATTTTCAAATCTTCCTCCGCAAGGACAAAACCATTGGTCGTTTCTGTCATGATACGCATGCGGTCTTTCCCAGAGTCAGTTTTTGGATTGGCCACTAGAACTGCATAGGACTGCTTGTCTCCACGACCGACACGACCTCTAAGCTGATGAAGTTGACTAAGACCAAAGCGATCAGCATCCATGATAATCATGACTGTCGCATTTGGAACATTGACCCCAACTTCGATAACCGTTGTAGAGACCAGGATATCTGTCTTTCTCTCTTTGAAATCCTGCATAATCTGGTCTTTTTCATCACTCTTCATCTTCCCATGTAAGAGAGCAACTTTTGCTTTTCCTTCAAAATGAGCCGTTAACTCTTCTGACAGAGCAATGGCATTTTTAAGATCCAAAGCTTCAGATTCTTCAATCAAAGGAGAGATAACATAGACTTGGGAGCCTTTCTGAATCTCACCCTCCAACCAAGTCAAGACCTGGGGCAACTGTTCATGTTTAATCCAGCGCGTTACGATGGGTTTACGCCCTGCTGGCATCTGGTCAATAATAGAAACATCCATATCCCCAAAGGCAGTAATGGCTAAGGTCCGTGGTATGGGAGTTGCCGTCATCATGAGGACATCTGGATTTTCACCTTTTTCCCGTAAAATACGCCTTTGCCCTACACCAAAGCGGTGTTGCTCATCGATGATAATCAAACCGAGTCGGGCATAGTCCACGCCGTCTTGTATAAGAGCATGGGTTCCGATAATCACATCGGCTTCCCCCTTAGCAATGGTTTCCAAGACCTTGCGTTTTTCTGCAGCTTTCAGTGACCCTGTCAGGAGAGCTAATCTCAAATCAGGAAAGAGACTCTCTAGACTTTCAAAATGCTGCTCTGCAAGAATCTCTGTTGGAACCATAAGGGCAGCCTGATACCCTGCCGTTACAGCTGCATACATAGCAAGACCTGCAACCACTGTCTTCCCGCTACCGACATCCCCTTGTAAGAGTCGATTCATGTGATGGTCCGACTTCATATCTGTTAGAATTTCTTGCAGGCTTTTTTCTTGGGCTTGGGTCAAGGCAAAAGGCAATTTCTCTTTAACTGCAGTTAATGTTTTCTGTGACCAGTTTAAGACCAGACCACTTCCATGAACCTTATTTTCAGACTTGAGGGTCTGTAATTGCATTTGGAAATAAAAGAGTTCCTCAAATTTGATTCGACGGAGAGCCTGTTTGTATTCTGCCAAATCCTTGGGAAAGTGCATGGCACGAACAGCCTGACTACGGGGCATGAGTTTATATTTATCTAGCAGGGACTGGGGGATGTTTTCTTCTATCAAGAGGTCCAGTCCCTGATCAAAGGCTGTCTTGATGACTTTAACAAGTCCTGCTTGACTGACACCTTGTGCTAGACGATAGACAGGCTGGAGGTCATCCTCGACTTGGGCTAAAACCTTCATTCCTGTGAGGCTTGCCTTGGCACGATCCCACTTGCCAAAGACAGCTAAAGTCGCTCCTAGTTCAATCTTGTCAGCTAGGTAGGGTTGGTTGAAGAAATTAACTGCAAAAACAACCTCTCCCTGCTTAAGGCTAAAGCGTAGGCGATTACGCTTAAAACCATAATACTGAACACTGGGTGGTGTCACTACCTGACCAGATAAAACAGCCTTTTCACCGTCTTCTAGCTCTAGCACCTGCTTAGTCTTAAAATCTTCATAACGGAAAGGGAAGTAGAGCAAGAGATCTTGCAAGTTTTCAATTCCTAGTTTTGCATATTTCTCTGCTGATTTAGGTCCTACTCCTGGTAAGACATGCAAGGGTTGATGTAAAT
>CAKPXD010000008.1 GCA_934201655.1 uncultured Streptococcus sp.
GAAAAAGCACAAGCATTGGCTGTTAAACTCTACGAACAAGCTGCAGCAGCGCAACAAGCTCAAGCAGGAGCAGAAGGTGCACAAGCAACAGGAAACGCAGGCGATGACGTCGTAGACGGAGAGTTTACTGAAAAATAAGATGCAAAGCCCGTTAAAACCTCACAGTGAAAATAGGAAATCTGACGCAGAAACTTTAGTTTCTAGAAAGATTTGTCTTTTTCACGAAGAGGTTAGGGCGTGCTCGATTCGGTAAGATGTTGAGGTATTAATATGAATGATAGAATTGAATTGGAACTCATCTCTGATGAAACTCATGAAAATGGTACATATGATGAAAGAGTGAGGACTTATAAATGTCCTTGTGGTCAAGGAACCGTTGTCTGGTCTAAAGAACGTCCGAATGGTAGTGGTTACGGTTATGAAGCAATCTTTTCAGATGCGTTTTGCTATTGTGACAATTGTAAAGATAAATATGA
The DNA here is from genome assembly GCA_934201655.1 of uncultured Streptococcus sp. Taxonomy (GTDB): domain Bacteria; phylum Bacillota; class Bacilli; order Lactobacillales; family Streptococcaceae; genus Streptococcus. The sequence continues at coordinate 477 of CAKPXD010000008.1, forward strand.
TGTTAGTAAATGGAAAGGCTATGCGATTCCGTTATAAATCATAAAGTATAGAAATCCAGAGGTTGCAACCCAGCCTCTGTTTTTCGGTAAAAAGATAAAACCTGATTTGCTTGGATTTTGTCTTATCAATATAAAAGAAAGGAATTGAACCCGACCTAAATTCTCGGAAAAAAGATAAATCTGTCTAGGAGCATCGCTCCTGCATCAGATTTCCTATTTTTCAGTCGAATTTTACGGTCTTGGTATCTTAAATGAACAATACTGAATTTTATGACCGTTTGGGCGTTTCAAAGAATGCATCTCAAGATGAAATCAAGAAAGCCTATCGGAAATTATCTAAAAAATATCACCCAGATATCAACAAAGAACCTGGTGCTGAGGAAAAGTACAAGGAAGTTCAAGAAGCTTATGAGACTTTAAGTGACGAACAAAAGCGGGCAGCTTATGACCAATACGGTGCGGCTGGATCCAACGGTGGCTTTGGTGGTGCAGGCGGTTTCGGTGGCTTCGATGGTGCAGGCGGTTTTGGTGGATTTGAAGATATCTTCTCAAGTTTTTTCGGCGGAGGCGGTTCTTCTCGCAATCCAAACGCTCCTCGTCAAGGTGATGACCTCCAGTATCGCGTCAATTTGACTTTTGAAGAAGCCATCTTTGGTACTGAAAAAGAAGTCAAATACAATCGTGAATCAAGCTGTCGTACTTGTAACGGATCAGGTGCTAAGCCTGGAACAAGTCCAGTTACTTGTGGACGCTGTCACGGTTCTGGTGTTATCAACGTCGATACTCAAACACCGCTTGGTATGATGCGTCGCCAAGTAACCTGTGATGTCTGTCATGGTCGCGGAAAAGAAATCAAAGATCCATGTACAACTTGTCATGGAACAGGTCATGAAAAACAAGCCCACAGTGTCCATGTGAAAATTCCAGCAGGTGTCGAAACTGGTCAACAAATTCGTCTAGCTGGTCAAGGGGAGGCAGGCTTTAACGGTGGTCCTTATGGAGACTTGTATGTAGTAGTTTCTGTAGAAGCAAGCGATAAATTTGAGCGTGAAGGAACAACTATTTTCTACAAGTTAAACCTCAATATCGTCCAAGCAACTCTTGGTGATACTGTCGATATCCCAACCGTTCACGGTGATGTTGAATTGGTGATTCCAGAGGGAACTCAAACCGGTAAACGATTCCGTTTGCGTGGTAAGGGAGCACCGAGCCTTCGTGGTGGTGCTGTTGGTGACCAATACGTCACTGTTAATGTCGTTACGCCTACAGGATTGAACGATCGCCAAAAAGCAGCCTTGAAAGAATTCGCAGCTGCAGGTGACCTGAAAGTCAATCCAAAGAAAAAAGGCTTCTTTGACCATATAAAAGATGCCTTTGAGGGTGAATAAAACAAAAGAGCCATAAGGCTCTTTTTGTTTGTAGTTAGTATCGGAGAAAAGATTCTCTAACTGATCTGCTATTGATATTTTTGAATGAGCAAGCCGGCTTTATCCATTTCCTGGATGAGTTGCTTGAGTTCCGCTTCTTTTCCGGGTTTCACAGTTACAGTATCAATGTGCTTAATCGCCGAATTATCCTGGATATCTACCAAGGTCAAAGCCTTTTCGTAGAATGCGATTCCCTTTTTCATGCTTTCCGAATCATTCAAAGTTAGAATTGTGTAAGAAGAATGTGATTTCTTTCCGTTTTCTCGGAAATACTTCTCGCCTTCCTCCTCTAAAAATTGTATTAAACCATGATTAAACAAGTTATCCCCTACTTTATAGTAAGAAATATCTCCTGTCTGTAGGACATAGACTTTGAGTCGATTTTTAGTGAGGTTTGGACTTTCTTTAAGGACAGGGTGGCTATTGATGACCTCATCTGAGAAAGTCACATAAAAATCCAAGCCTCCACCCTCGAATTCATAGTGTCCATCTGATTCTACTTTTTTAGGAGGCATGTCAAGAGAGATAAAGATTTGTTTTAAAGCTTCATTCCCTTCTCGGATGTCACTCGGTGAAGCCTTGAAAAGATTGGCCACAAGTAGAAATGCTAGGGTTACAAAAAGGCAGAGGCCACCAGAAATAATCAAGATGACTTTTAAAAACTGTTTCATGTTTAGTCCCTCCCTTTTCTGTTAGGAGCTGGTAATCCAAGATGGATTTAAGGGGATATAAGGAAAGTTGGATGCTTTCTTTTTTAGTTTTCTTCAGTTTCTCGTAGTTCTTTTATCACAGCAAGTCTTGCTTGGAGGTCTTTCTCTAAGACTTTAAATTTGTAAGTGAGGTCTTCTTGATACTCTTTGATGACTTCTTTTTGTTGATTAATAATTTGTAAGCTATTTTGGATAACATCTAAATCGCCTTTGATTCCTTCAACGCGATCAGTTGTATCTAAGACTTCTTCAGTGATAACTTCACGATTTTTAACGAGGAGGTAAGATCCGACTGCTGATCCAGCAAAAAGTAGTAAATTTGATAGTTTCATAGGAACTCCTTAAGCGTTTTTGATTGTTTCAGCGACTTGGGCAAGTTTGTCAAAGTCAGGTTCATGGGCAACAAAGTCAATTTTTAGGTCATCCTCGGCACCATAACGAGGAACGAGATGGACATGGGTATGGAAAACGGTTTGTCCAGCTATCTCTTCGCAGTTGGCGATGATATTCATACCCTTGGCTTTAGCAGCAGTCATGACTTTTTGTGCTACCAATGGAACCTTAGCAAAGAGTTGGCTAGCGCTCGTGGCATCCATTTCTAAAAGGTTGCGATAGTGTTCTTTAGGTACGACCAAGGTATGACCAGGTGTTACTTGAGAAATATCAAGAAAGGCAAGGATTTGCTCATCCTCATAAACCTTTGCTGCAGGGATTTCTCCTGCGATAATCTTACAAAAAATACAATCTGACATAAAAACCACCTCTAGTGTATTGAATTTTGATATAATATATCTACATTATACCAGATTCGGAGAAAATATGTTAGAAATTAAAAATCTGACAGGAGGCTATGTTCATGTCCCTGTCTTGAAAGATGTGTCCTTTACAGTTGAGAGCGGACAGTTGGTAGGTTTGATAGGTTTGAATGGTGCGGGGAAATCTACGACTATCAATGAGATTATTGGTCTTTTGACGCCATATAGTGGGGAGATTAAGATTGACGGATTGACTCTAGGAGAGGATGCTACGAGCTATCGCAAGAAAATTGGTTATATCCCTGAAACTCCTAGCTTGTATGAAGAATTGACTCTCAGAGAGCATATTGAGACAGTTGCTATGGCCTATGGCATCGAGCAAAATCTAGCTTTTGAACGTGTAGAGCCGCTTTTAAAAATGTTCCGTTTGGATCAAAAATTGGATTGGTTTCCAGTTCATTTTTCCAAAGGGATGAAGCAAAAGGTTATGATTATCTGTGCCTTTGTCGTGGATCCTAGTCTCTTTATCGTAGACGAACCTTTCCTTGGTCTTGACCCTTTGGCGATTTCAGATTTGATTCAACTTCTAGAAGCGGAAAAGAAAAAAGGAAAGTCTATCCTTATGAGTACCCACGTTCTTGATTCTGCTGAAAAGATGTGTGACTCTTTTGTCATTCTTCACAAAGGTCAAGTAAGAGCCAAAGGAAATCTCCAACAACTCCGAGAAGCCTTTGATATGCCAGAAGCAAGCCTCAATGATATCTATTTGGCTCTGACCAAAGAGGAGGAGCTATGAAGGACTTGTTTTTAAAACGAAAGCAGGAATTCCGCAAGGAATGCTTGGGCTATCTCCGTTATGTGCTCAATGATCATTTTGTCTTATTTTTGTTGGTGTTGTTAGGATTTTTGGCCTACCAGTACAACCAGTTGCTCCAACACTTTCCTGAGAATCATTTCCCAATCCTAATTTTGATTGGGATGATATCTATTTTACTTTTGCTTTGGGGTGGTATTGCGACCTATCTAGAAGTGCCTGACAAACTATTTCTTTTAGTTGCTGAAGAAGAAGTGAGAGAACACATCCAGAAGCAAAGTCTGATTTCTTTCATCTTTTGGGTCAGTATACAGACTCTCTTTTTGCTCCTGTTTGCGCCGTTATTCTTAGCCATGGGTCTTGGTTTGCCGATTTTTGGAGTCTATCTCCTTGTCTTGGGGATAGTAAAATACGTGATTTTTCGCCAAAAGTCTAGCAACTTTTTCCTTGGAAATAGACTTGACTGGGATTATGTCATTGCACAAGAAAGTAAACGTAAGCAGTTCTTGCTTCGATTCTTTGCCCTCTTTACACAGGTCAAGGGGATTTCAAATAGTGTTAAGCGCCGAGCTTATCTGGACTTTATTCTCAAGGGAGTTCAGAAAGTACCAGGAAAAATCTGGCAGAATCTTTATCTCCGCTCCTACCTGAGAAATGGAGATTTATTCGCCCTTAGTCTGCGACTCATAATCTTATCTTTGACCGCCCTCATCTTCATTGAGCAATCTTGGATTGCAGTCGCAATTGTAATTTTATTCAATTATCTTTTGTTATTCCAGCTTCTAGCCCTCTATCATGCCTTTGACTATCAATATTTGACGCAATTATTCCCAGTAGGTAAGGGGCAAAAAGAGAAAGGCTTGAAGAAAATTTTGAGAGCGATTGGGGTCTTTGTATTAATCTTGGAAAGTCTCATAGGATTGCTTGTTTTTAAGGACAAAATTCTTGTTCTAGCACTTGTGGGAGCAAGTCTTGTCTTGCAATTTCTTTATTTGCCATATCAACTGAGAAGATTGGTTGACGAATAGCATAAAAATTAGTAGAATAATAAGGAAACTTTATTCGGAGGAAAGAAATGGACTTGGGTGATATTGAGCTAACGCTAACCCCGATATCTGGGAAGAGCGGAAAAGCTTATATGGGAAGTTATCCTGATGGAAAACGCGTTTTTATAAAAATGAATACTTCTCCAATCCTGCCTGGTTTAGCTAGAGAGCAAATTGCACCACAATTGCTCTGGAGCCGTCGTTTACCAGACGGCCGTGATATGTCCGCTCAGGAATGGTTGACAGGAAAAATTTTGACGCCAAGTGATATGAACCGTAAACAAATTATCGATATTTTGACACGTTTACACTGTTCACGTCCCTTAATGACCCAGTTGACAAGATTGGGATATGCAATGGAAACACCTTCGGATTTACTTCAGTCATGGGTAAACAAGGCTCCGGATGCTTTAAAAAACAACCAGTATCTACGTATGGTTTTAGGTGATTTACGTGAGAATCTTCCTGGTTTTAGGGAAGACTATGCAACCATAGTCCATGGGGATGTTCGTCATAGCAACTGGATTGAGACAGAGAGTGGCTTGATTTATTTAGTAGATTGGGATTCTGTTCGCTTGACTGATCGTATGTTTGATGTGGCCTATCTGCTCTGTCACTATATTCCAGAGTATCAGTGGCAAGAATGGCTAACTAATTATGGCTATAAGTATAATCAAACTGTCTTGAATAAGTTATATTGGTATGCTCAACTGTCATTTTTGAGCCTCATTACCAAATACTATGAAAATCAAGATTTGGATAATGTAAATCGGGAAATCTATGCTTTGCGTAGCTTCCGAGAAAAGTATGGAAAGAAAAAATGAGAGTTAGAAATCGTAAAGGGGCAACAGAACTGTTAGAGGCTAATCCGCAGTATGTTGTCTTAAACCCCGCAGAAGCTAAAGGAAAGTGGCGAGATTTGTTTGGCAATGACAATCCAATCCATGTAGAGGTTGGTAGCGGTAAAGGTGCTTTCGTAACAGGAATGGCCAAACAAAATCCTAGCATCAACTATATCGGGATTGATATTCAGAAGTCTGTATTAAGCTATGCTTTAGACAAGGTCTTAGAAGTTGGAGTTCCCAATATCAAACTTCTATGGGTTGATGGTTCAGAATTGACCAATTATTTTGAAGATGGTGAAATTGACCGCTTGTATTTGAATTTCTCGGATCCATGGCCTAAAAAACGCCATGAGAAGCGTCGTTTGACTTATAAGAGCTTCTTGGATACTTTCAAACGAATCTTGCCTGAACACGGTGAAATTCATTTCAAGACAGATAACCGTGGCTTGTTTGAATATAGCTTAGTGAGCTTTTCACAATATGGCATGAAACTCAAGGGCGTTTGGTTAGATTTACATGCCAGCGACTTTGAAGGAAATGTCATGACCGAGTATGAGCAAAAGTTTTCAAGCAAGGGTCAAGTCATTTATAGAGTTGAAGCTCAGTTTTAATGTGAATACTTGTTAGTGAAAAACTATCGTTCACTCAAATGGAATGTAAACATGTAACTCAAGGATTTAGTTCTGTCTTGGACAGGACTAAATCCTTGAGTTTTTTTAATAGATTTGGGATTTTGGTAAGTGTGTACTTGTGCCCTGATAAGTGGTATAATGAAGGGGTTATGAGAAGAAGCATAAAACCTATTGTAGTCTATTTTTTCTTTCTCCTTGTGATAGGTGGTTTGATTTTTTCGGATTATCAACACCATCGACAGGCAGATGTGCAAGTAGAAAAAACTGAGAAAACTACTCAAACCAGTGAAACAGATAAGGAAAAGGTTGTTGAAGATAGATTAGCCACAATGACCTTGGAGGAGAAAGTCGGGCAATTATTCTGGGCTAGAGTTCCTGCCAATCATCAGATAGAAGATCTCAAATCCTATCATTTGTCTGGTTATATCTTGTTTGGACGAGATTTTGAAGGACAAACCTTAGAGGATATGAAAGTTTTGACAAGTCGCTACCAAGCTGCTTCAAAGACTCCTTTATTGATCGGTTCAGATGAAGAAGGAGGAACAGTAACTCGTATCAGTTCGATTTTGGAGACTCCTTTCCAATCTCCTATGACCCTTTATCATCAAGGAGGGATGGAGGCTGTTCTTTCTGATACTAGGAAAAAGGCCGAGGTGCTGAAATCTGTTGGTATCAATGCTGGACTCTTTCCAGTTGCGGATCTTGCAGGTGATCCATCAGCCTTTATTTACGATCGGACCATCGGAAAAGATGTCCAAACAACTGCAAGTTATGTTAAGCAAGTTGTAGAAGAACTTCAAAAGAATAAGGTCGGTTCAACCTTGAAGCATTTCCCAGGATATGGTGATAATGGAGACAGTCATACCGACATTATCCAAGACAACCGCTCTTTGGATGATTTAAGACAGGCAGATTTCATACCCTTTCAAGCTGGCATAGATGCAGGTGCGGATAGTATTTTAGTTTCTCACAACATCCTGACTAAAATTGATACAGTGCCGTCATCTATCTCGCCAAAAATCAACGAAATTCTTCGCAAGGAGCTGAATTTTAAAGGGGTCATAATGACGGATGATTTAGATATGGCAGGATTAGCCGATTTTGTCAGTCAGGATGAAGCTGCTCTCCAGGTAATATTAGCTGGAAATGATTTGATTTTAGGGTCTTCCTACCAAACTCAGATTCCTTATCTATTAAAGAAAGTTTCTTCTGGGGATTTGACAGAAGAGCGTATTGATGAGTCTGTGAGACGTATTTTAGCATGGAAATATGACTTGGGATTATTCGATACGTCTCAGTAAAAGGAAACGTCTTTTATAAAATCATGCAGAAACCTTTGAAGGAAAGCCTTCTATTAGTTGTGAAAAGGTCAAATCCTTGCAGGTTGGATTGATTTGTGTTATACTAATAACTAGAATATAAGAAAGAGAGGCGGGGAGATATCTTCGCCTCTTGCTTATGAGGAGGTGGACGCAATCGCAACTATCGTTGAATTAGTCAGAGAAGTCGTAGAACCTGTTATTAAAGCTCCTTTTGAACTCGTAGATATCGAGTACGGAAAGATTGGCAGTGACATGATTCTTAGTATTTTTGTAGACAAGCCTGAAGGAATCACCTTGAATGATACGGCAGACTTGACTGAAATTATCAGTCCTGTCCTAGATACTATCAAGCCGGATCCCTTCCCAGAACAATATTTCCTAGAAATTACAAGTCCAGGATTGGAGCGTCCTTTGAAAACCAAGAAAGCACTCGCTGGAGCGGTTGGGAAATACATCCATGTCGGGCTCTATCAAGCCATCGATAAGCAAAAGGTTTTTGAAGGAACCTTGTTGTCCTTTGAAGAGGATGAGTTGACTATGGAATATATGGATAAAACTCGCAAGAAAACAGTCCAAATTCCATATAACTTGGTATCAAAAGCACGTTTAGCAGTAAAATTATAGAAAGAAAGGATAGCTTTTGAGAATTCAAAAGTAAAAAGAACATGAGTAAAGAAATGCTAGAGGCCTTCCGCATTTTGGAAGAAGACAAGGGAATCAAGAAAGAAGATATCATCGACGCAGTAGTAGAATCACTTCGTTCTGCTTACCGTAGACGCTATGGTCAATCTGATAGTGTAGCTATTGATTTCAACGAAAAGACAGGGGACTTTACTGTCTATACTGTCCGTGAAGTTGTTGATGAAGTATTTGATAGCCGTTTGGAAATCAGTTTAAAAGATGCCCTTGCTATTAATTCAGCCTATGAGCTTGGTGACAAAATCAAATTTGAAGAAGCACCAGGAGAGTTTGGTCGTGTAGCAGCCCAATCTGCTAAACAAACAATCATGGAAAAAATGCGTAAGCAAACACGTGCTATTACCTACAATACATACAAAGAACATGAACAAGAAATCATGTCAGGTACAGTAGAACGTTTTGACAACCGCTTCATTTATGTTAATCTTGGTAGCATCGAAGCCCAATTGTCTAAACAAGACCAAATTCCTGGAGAAGTTTTTGCTTCCCATGACCGTATCGAAGTTTATGTCTACAAAGTGGAAGACAATCCTCGTGGAGTAAACGTCTTTGTTAGCCGTAGCCACCCAGAGATGATCAAACGTTTGATGGAACAAGAGATTCCAGAAGTTTACGATGGAACCGTTGAAATCATGAGCGTAGCTCGTGAAGCAGGTGACCGTACAAAGGTTGCTGTTCGTAGCCACAATCCTAACGTGGATGCTATCGGAACAATCGTTGGACGTGGTGGTGCTAACATCAAGAAAATCACTAGCAAATTCCATCCAGCTCGCTACGATGCTAAGAGCGACCGCATGATTCCTGTGGAAGAAAACATCGACGTTATCGAATGGGTAGCAGATCCAGCTGAGTTTATCTACAATGCCATTGCTCCTGCCGAAGTTGACCAAGTTATCTTTGATGAAAATGACAGCAAACGTGCCTTAGTCGTTGTGCCGGATAACAAGCTATCTCTTGCTATCGGTCGTCGTGGACAAAATGTTCGCTTAGCAGCACATTTGACTGGTTACCGTATCGATATCAAGTCTGCAAGTGAATTTGAAGCGATGGAAGAAGCAGGTCAAGTGGATTACGCTGAAACAGACGAATTGACTGAAGAATAAGATCTGCAAGAGGAGGGAAAGATGAAAACAAGAAAAATCCCTTTGCGCAAGTCTGTTGTTTCCAACGATGTGATTGATAAGCGAGATTTACTTCGTATTGTCAAGAATAAAGAAGGTGAGGTCTTTATCGACCCGACAGGCAAGGCCAATGGCCGGGGCGCTTATATCAAGCTAGACAATGCAGAAGCCCTAGAGGCAAAAAAGAAAAAAGTCTTTAACCGTAGCTTTAATATGGAAGTTGAAGAAAACTTTTATGACGAGTTGATCGCCTATGTTGATCACAAAGTAAAAAGAAGAGAGTTAGGACTTGAATAAGCAAAAAGTAAGTAATCTCTTGGGATTGGCTCAGCGAGCGGGGAAAATCATCTCGGGTGAAGAAATGGTTGTCAAAGCCATTCAAGACCGGAAAGTTAAATTGGTATTTCTAGCTCATGATGCTAGCCCAAATCTAACCAAGAAGATTCAGGATAAAAGCCACTATTATCAAGTAGAAGTTATTACCGTGTTTTCAACACTGGAATTAAGCATAGCAGTCGGAAAATCGAGAAAGGTTCTGGCTGTAACAGATGCTGGATTTACAAAGAAAATGAGGTCTCTTATGGAATAGAAGAGGAGGACATGATTTGTCTAAGAAAAGATTGTACGAAATCGCAAAAGAACTTGGAAAAGAAAGTAAGGAAGTTGTAGCGCGTGCAAAAGAGCTGGGCTTGGAAGTGAAAAGCCATGCATCAAGCGTAGAGGCGGCTGCTGCTGAAAAAATTATAGCTAGCTTTAAGCCTGCTGCTCCTAAGGCAGAGGCAAAAGCAAGTGTAGAAAAAAAAGTTGAAAAGCCTGCATCAGCTAAACCAGTTGTCGCTAAGGAAGAAAGCAAACCAGCTACGCCAGCAACTCCAAAGGAAGAAAAAGTTGTAGCTGCAAGACCACAGAGTCGAAACTTTAAGGCGGAACGTGAAGCGCGTGCCAAAGAGCAAGCGGAACGACGCAAGCAAAATAAGGGTAACAACCGCGATCAACAACAAAATGGCAACCGTCAAAAGAACGATAACCGTAATGGTGGGAAACCTGGTCAAGGGAACCGTGACAATCGTCGTTTTAACGACCAAGGAAAGAAACCACAAGGCCAAGGAAATCGTGGCAATGATTATCGCCAACAAGCTGATAATCGTCCCAACCAAGCTGGTCCTCGTATTGACTTTAAAGCCCGAGCAGCAGCTCTGAAGGCTGAGCAAAATGCAGAATACGCACGCTCAAGCGAGGAACGCTTCAAACAGTCTCAAGTTGCCAAAGAAGCCTTGGCTCAAGCTAATAAACGCAAGGAGCCAGAAGAGATCTTTGAGGAAGCTGCTAAACTAGCTGAACAAACTCAGCCTGTAGTTGAAGTAGCTCCTGTAGCCAAAGAGGCTGTAGTGGATACACGTCGTAAAAAGCAAGCTCGACCAGACAAAGATCGTGATGATTACGATCATGAGGAAGATGGTCCTAGAAAACAACAAAAGAATCGAAGTAGTCAGAATCAAGTGAGAAATCAAAGAAATAGTAACTGGAATAACAATAAGAAAAATAAAAAAGGCAATAAACAAAATAACCGTAATCAGGCTCCAAAACCTATTACAGAGCGTAAATTCCATGAATTGCCAACAGAATTTGAATATACAGATGGTATGACTGTTGCGGAAATCGCAAAACGTATCAAACGTGAACCAGCTGAGATTGTTAAGAAACTATTTATGATGGGCGTTATGGCCACTCAAAACCAATCTTTGGATGCAGAAACAATCGAACTCCTCATGGTTGATTATGGAATTGAAGCTAAACAAAAGGTAGAAGTGGACAATGCGGATATCGAACGTTTCTTCGTAGAAGATGGATATCTAAATGAAGACAAGTTGGTTGAACGTCCACCAGTTGTAACTATCATGGGACACGTTGACCATGGTAAAACAACACTTTTGGATACCCTACGTAATTCTCGTGTCGCTACAGGAGAAGCAGGTGGTATCACTCAGCATATTGGTGCCTACCAGATTGAGGAAAATGGCAAGAAGATTACCTTCCTTGATACACCAGGACACGCGGCCTTTACTTCTATGCGTGCACGTGGTGCCTCTGTTACCGATATTACGATCTTGGTCGTAGCGGCAGATGACGGGGTTATGCCTCAAACTATCGAAGCCATCAACCACTCAAAAGCAGCTAACGTTCCAATCATTGTTGCTATCAACAAGATTGATAAACCAGGTGCAAATCCAGAACGCGTTATCGGTGAATTGGCTGAACACGGTGTTATGTCAACAGCTTGGGGTGGTGATTCTGAGTTTGTAGAAATCTCAGCCAAGTTCAACCAAAATATCGATGAACTCTTGGAAACGGTTCTTCTTGTAGCTGAAATCCAAGAACTCAAAGCAGACCCAACAGTTCGCGCCATCGGTACCGTTATCGAAGCACGTTTGGATAAAGGTAAAGGTGCGGTTGCAACCCTCCTTGTTCAACAAGGTACTTTGAATGTTCAAGACCCAATCGTTGTTGGTAACACTTTCGGACGTGTCCGTGCCATGACCAATGACCTTGGACGTCGTGTTAAGGTTGCAGGACCATCAACACCAGTATCTATTACAGGTTTGAACGAAGCACCGATGGCGGGTGATCACTTTGCCGTTTATGAAGATGAAAAATCTGCTCGTGCAGCAGGTGAAGAGCGTGCCAAACGTGCTCTTATGAAGCAACGTCAAGCTACACAACGTGTAAGTCTTGAAAACCTCTTTGACACTCTTAAAGCTGGTGAACTCAAGTCTGTTAACGTCATTATCAAAGCTGACGTACAAGGGTCAGTTGAAGCCCTTGCTGCTTCCCTTCAAAAGATTGATGTGGAAGGTGTAAAAGTTACCATCGTCCACTCAGCAGTTGGTGCTATCAACGAATCTGACGTGACTCTTGCGGAAGCTTCAAATGCCTTTATCGTAGGTTTCAACGTACGTCCTACACCACAAGCCCGCCAACAAGCAGAAGCAGACGATGTAGAAATCCGTCTCCACAGCATTATCTACAAGGTTATCGAAGAGATGGAAGAAGCCATGAAAGGTATGCTTGATCCAGAATTTGAAGAAAAAGTTATCGGTGAAGCGATTATTCGTGAAACCTTCAAAGTGTCTAAAGTCGGAACAATCGGTGGATTTATGGTTACTAGCGGTAAAGTTACCCGTGACTCTAAAGTCCGTGTTATTCGTGAAGGTGTCGTTATTTACGATGGTGAACTTGCAAGCTTGAAACACTATAAAGATGACGTCAAAGAAGTTACAAACGGCCGTGAAGGTGGTCTCATGATTGATGGCTACAATGATATCAAGATGGATGATGTGATTGAAGCATATATCTTGGAAGAAATCAAACGTTAAGATTTTTGCTCCTTTCTTAGGTGGTGAGGGACGCAAGCAAACCGATGGTTTCATTGCTTATTTTTGAGCCTGAGGTCTCAAAAATCCCCTGTGATGGTACTGATAAATCAGTTCCATCACTTTCACCACAGCGAAAGAAGCGGATGAGTTCAAATTGAACTTCGTTTCAATTTGAACTGAAAATCAGTAAGTTTAAAAATAGCTAGGTCTGCTGGCCTAGCTTTTGATTCAATAGAGAGGAAGGAATAGCATGGCAAATCATTTCCGTACGGATCGTGTAGGCATGGAAATCAAGCGTGAAGTCAATGAGATTTTACAAAAGAAAGTCCGTGATCCTCGTGTCCAAGGAGTGACCATCACAGATGTTCAGATGCTAGGTGACTTATCTGTAGCTAAGGTTTACTACACCATTTTGAGTAATCTTGCTTCAGATAATCAAAAGGCCCAAATTGGCCTTGAAAAAGCAACCGGAACTATCAAACGTGAGCTTGGTCACAATTTGAAATTGTATAAAATTCCAGACTTGACCTTCGTCAAAGACGAATCCATCGAGTATGGAAACAAGATTGACGAAATGTTACGCAATCTGGATAAGAAATAAGAAAGAGGGGCAACCCTCTTTTTTGTTACTTTAAACAGGATGATAGATTAATTAGCTGCCCTTCTTAAAAGTCGGTTAAAAAAATGTATAAATCTATAATAGTATGATATGATAAAGCTTAACTTGAATATAAAATGGAGATATAGATGGCTAAACAAGATATAGCTATAAAAGTTTTACAACAAGTTGTAAAGCTTTCTGTCGTGAAAGTAAATAGAGAAAAATTTTTAGTGGAGAAGTTCTCTAAAGAATTAGATAAGAAGGATATTGCCAAATTGTTAGAACAAGATCCTCCTTCATTATTACCCCAAGAAACCTTAGATAGGGTAGCTAGGTCCTGCATAAAGGATAATGTTTTACGTGCAAGTGGAACATCTGTTCTAGCAGGTCTACCTGGAGGTATTCTAATGGCGCTTACTATTCCAACGGATGTAGCTCAGTTTTATGCTTTTTCCTTGAAATTAGCCCAAGAATTGGGATATATTTATGGATTTAATGATCTTTGGGCATCAAGAAATGACTTAAGTGAAGAAGCTAAAAACACACTATTACTTTATCTAGGGGTCATGCTTGGGGTAAACGGAGCGGGTGCCTTACTTCGTTCTGGTGGTGTTACAGTCGCTAAACATGTAATGACCACAGTACCTCAGAAAGCCGTAGCCAAAGCTGGCTGGTACCCTATTTTAAAAAAAGTTATGAAAATTTTTGGGGTTACTCTTACAAGGAGAGGCTTGGCAAAGGGAATGGGAAAAGCGATTCCTATTCTAGGTGGGGTTATTTCAGGGGGATTAACCTATGCGACTATGAAACCCATGGGCGAAAGATTGCAAAAAGAATTATCCAAATTAGTGAACTATTCTGAAGTGCAATATCAAAATGATATAGCAATTATTCGAAAAGAGGCTGAGAGAATCGAAGCTGACTGATATGAAGAAACTAGCAAGTCTTGTGTTGCTAGTTTTTTTAATCCCATTCCTTATGGTATAATAAAAACAGTTAAATGATTAGAAATAGACTCATGGAGGTTCTCATGGACAATATAATCGATGTATCAATTCCCGTTGCGGAAGTGGTGGATAAACATCCAGAAGTTTTAGATATTTTGGTTGAGCTTGGTTTTAAACCTCTTGCAAATCCCTTGATGCGTAACACTGTTGGGCGAAAAGTATCGCTCAAACAAGGCTCAAAGCTTGAGGGGACTCCTATGGATAAGATTGTGCGTACGCTTGAAGCAAATGGTTATGAAGTGATCGGGTTAGACTAATGACAGATGAACGTATTCATATCCTGCGGGATATTCTATTAGAATTGCATAATGGAGCTTCTCCGGAGTCCGTTCAGGAACGATTTGATGCTACTTTTACAGGTGTATCTGCTATTGAAATTTCCCTTATGGAGCACGAGTTGATGAACTCTGACTCTGGCGTGACCTTTGAAGATGTCATGGAACTCTGTGATGTGCATGCTAATCTCTTTAAAAATGCTGTTAAAGGCGTAGAAGTTGAGGATACCGAGCATCCTGGTCACCCTGTGCGTGTCTTTAAGGATGAAAATTTAGCCCTCCGAGCTGCTTTGATTCGGGTCCGTAGATTGCTCTCGACTTATGAATCTGTGGACGATGAGGAAATGCTGGTTGAGATGCGCAAAGGCTTGGTACGTCAGATGGGGCTTGTTGGTCAATTTGATATCCACTACCAGCGCAAGGAAGAGCTCTTTTTTCCTATCATGGAACGTTATGGACATGATTCACCTCCCAAAGTTATGTGGGGAGTGGATGATCAGATTAGGGAACTCTTTCAAACAGCCTTAGTGGCAACTAAGTCGCTCCCAGAAGTGCCAATTTCCGCTGTAAAGGAAGCTTTTGAAGCGTTTGCGACAGATTTTGAAAGTATGATTTTTAAGGAAGAATCCATCCTTCTCATGATTCTGCTTGAATCCTTTACCCAGGATGACTGGATTCAGATTGCTGAGGAAAGCGATGCCTATGGATATGCTATTATCCGTCCGTCTGAGAAATGGGTTCCTGAACGTCAAAGTTTTGTTGAGGAGAAAAGTGTAGAAGAACCAACTCAGCTAGAAACTGTAGATGGACAAGTTCAGCAAGTGATCGACACACCAGAAGGTCAGTTTACTATCACCTTTACACCAAAGGAAAAGGAAACGGTGCTAGATCGCAATAGCCAGCAGGCTTTTGGCAATGGCTATCTCTCAGTTGAACAGGCGAATCTTATCCTTAATCATTTGCCGATGGAGATTACCTTTGTGAATAAGGATGATATCTTCCAGTATTATAACGATAATACGCCAGCGGATGAAATGATTTTCAAGCGAACACCGTCCCAAGTTGGACGAAATGTCGAACTATGCCATCCACCAAAATATTTGGAGAAGGTCAAAGCGATTATGCAAGGACTTCGTGAAGGGGTCAAGGACAAGTATGAGATGTGGTTCAAGTCGGAGTCACGGGGCAAGTTTGTCCATATCACTTATGCAGCGGTACACGATGAAGACGGAGAGTTTCAAGGAGTCTTGGAGTATGTTCAGGATATCCAGCCTTACCGTGAGATTGATACAGACTACTATCGAGGAATAGAATAAGGAGAGACAATGAGTTACGAGCAAGAATTTATGAAGGAATTTGAAGCCTGGGTTAATACCCAAATCATGATTAACGATATGGCACACAAGGAAAGTCAAAAGGTCTATGAAGAAGATCAAGATGAGCGTGCTAAAGATGCCATGATTCGCTACGAGAGTCGCTTGGACGCCTACCAGTTCTTGCTAGGTAAATTTGAAAACTTCAAGGCAGGCAAAGGTTTCCATGATTTACCAGAAGGTTTGTTTGGTGAGAGAAATTATTAATGTTTAGAAATTAGAAAGGAGGCTGGGACAAAAGTCCTAGCCTCTCAATTGTCTTTGGATTGTCGAGCAAGACGCAGTGGTTGAGTGGACTCTACTACGCTGATTTCATCAGCTTTTACAGCCCTACTCAACTGTGCGGAGGTGGGACGACGAAATCGAATTCTAACGAATTACCGATTTCTGTCCCACTCTCTTTTTCATTGTTCCTTGAGCCTTTTTGTGTTACAATGTTAGCATGAAAACGAAAAATATTATTAAAACAGGTTTAGTTGTGGCAGGGCTTGGAGCACTTGCCTTTGGTGCTAAGAAAGTAGCTGATGATCACAAACTCATGAAGACACAGGAAGAGTTAACTGCTATTGTGCGTGACTATTTCTCAGAAATGGGTGAGATTGGGACTCTCTATGTCCAAGTATACGAAAGTAGCCTAGAACGTCTTGTTGGTGGTGTCATTTTTGAAGATGGTCGTCACTATACCTTTGTCTATGAAGATGAAGATCTTATCTACGAGGAGGAAGTCTTATGATTTCTCCTAAAAATATAGAAGAATTAGCAAATCTAGTAGAGCAGGATGGCAAGAAGGTCTTCCTTTTTGTTGCGGATTGGTGTGGCGATTGCCGTTATATCTATCCTGCCTTGCCAGAGATTGAAGTGGCAAATCCAGAGTTCACTTTTATACGGGTAGACCGTGATGAGTACATGGAGCTTGCTAAACTTTGGGATGTTTACGGAATTCCTAGTCTTGTTGTTTTAGACAAGGACAAGGAGATTGGACGTTTTGTCAATCGTGACCGAAAAACCAAGGGGCAAATCAATGACTTTTTAGCAAGTTTGAAATAGGAGAAAAGAATGATTTTTACATATAATAAAGAACATGTCGGCGATGTCCTTATGGTCATCGTGAAAAACAGTGGAGATGCCAAGCTAGATGTTGAGCGTAAAGGTAATGTAGCGCGTGTTTTCCTAAAGGAAACTGGTGAAACTGTCGCATGGAACATTTTTGAAGTTTCTAGCATGTTTGAAATCGCTGAGCGCGGGCAAGTCTTTTTAACTGACGACCAAGTAGCTCGTTTGAACCAAGAATTGCAAGAAGAAGGATTTGCTGAAGAAATCATCAACGACAAGGAACCCAAATTTGTGGTTGGAGAGATTGTAGAAATGGTTGCGCATCCAGATAGTGACCACCTCAATATCTGCCAAGTTGCTGTTGGAAATGACAAAACAGTACAAATCGTTGCTGGTGCTCCCAATGCACGTGTTGGTTTGAAAACCATTGTTGCTCTTCCTGGAGCCATGATGCCAAAAGGCAATCTCATTTTCCCAGGGGAACTTCGTGGGGAAGAGAGTTTTGGGATGATGTGTAGTCCTCGTGAACTTGCCTTGCCAAATGCTCCCCAAAAACGTGGTGTCATTGAATTATCAGACGATCAGGTAGTTGGAACACCCTTTGACCCAGCTACACACTGGACTGCTTAATCACTAAAAGTGATTTATAATCTTTGCTTGAGGGAAATAAGATGGCAAAAAATGTAGTCATTACAGGTGCAACATCAGGTATTGGTGAAGCCATTGCGCGTGCTTATCTAAAAGAAGGTGAGAATATCGTTCTTACAGGGCGTCGAACAGAAAGACTCGAATCTCTTAAAACTGAGTTTGTAGAAGCATTTCCAAATCAAAAAGTCTGGACCTTTCCGTTAGATGTTACAGATATGAGCATGGTAAAGACTGTTTGTTCAGAAATTTTAGAAACTGTAGGTCAGGTTGATATCTTGGTCAATAATGCTGGGCTGGCTCTCGGTTTAGCACCCTATCAGGACTATGAAGAGTTGGATATGCTGACCATGCTGGATACCAATGTCAAGGGCTTGATGGCTGTTACTCGTTGTCTCTTGCCTTCTATGGTGACTGCAAATCAAGGCCATATCATTAATATGGGTTCTACTGCAGGGATTTACGCCTATGCTGGTGCAGCAGTTTATTCAGCAACCAAGGCTGCAGTTAAAACTTTTTCAGACGGGCTTCGGATTGACACCATTGCGACAGATATCAAGGTGACCACTATTCAGCCAGGAATTGTAGAAACTGATTTTTCAAAAGTCCGTTTCCATGGAGATGAGGCACGGGCGGCGACGGTCTATCAGGGACTCGAAGCTTTGCAGGCGCAAGACATCGCTGATACTGTCGTTTATGTGACCAGTCAACCACGACGAGTACAAATCACAGATATGACCATCATGGCCAATCAACAAGCAACTGGATTTATGATTCATAGAGATTAATATTATTTAAAAAAGTTACAAATCTTGTAACTTTTTTTCTTTTCCTTCGAATAGATAAGTAGGAGGATGAAAAATGTATAATAAAGTTATCATGATTGGACGTTTAACGTCTACACCAGAATTGCACAAAACCAACAATGACAAGTCAGTGGCTCGTGCGACTATTGCTATTAACCGTCGTTTCAAGGACCAGAATGGGGAACGTGAAGCTGACTTCATCAATATTGTTATTTGGGGAAAACTTGCTGAAACCTTGGCTAGCTACGCGACTAAAGGCAGTCTCATTTCTGTCGATGGGGAGCTTCGTACCCGTAAGTTCGAGAAAAATGGTCAAACCAACTATGTGACCGAAGTTCTCGCTACAGGCTTCCAACTTTTAGAAAGTCGTGCCCAACGTGCTATGCGTGAAAATAATGCAGGCCAAGACTTAGCAGATCTAGTTTTGGAAGAGGAGGAACTTCCTTTCTAGAATCAATTATAGAAAAAAGCTGGTTCGTTTATAGACTGGCTTTTTCTATTGTTTCTAGTTTTATTGTTCGGAAATTACTTCTTAAAATAGGTCAAATAAATGTCCTTGTACAATAAAATCAAGCATTTTTTTTGAAAAAGTAGTAGAATAAAGTAATATATATTCAAAATTTTCAGAAAAGGAATGAAATTTGAAGGAAAATAAAGAGAAAAAAGAATTGTTGAAATGGATGATAAAGCGTATATTACTGCTGATTCCAGTTGTCTGTATTCTCTTTTGGATTTTTGGCCGTTGTCAAACAAGTGGCATCAAGGATCAGACTAAAATTGGTGTAACCTATATGACCATGAACAATGAGTTCTATAAAAGTATTCATTCGGAAATTAGTCGAATTTCCGATGAAAGAGGAGCTCTTGTTTGCGTCCGAGATCCAGAATTGGATGAAGAAAGGCAGAGCAAGCAGATTGATGATTTTTGTGCTCAAAAAGTTGATGTGATTGTGATCAATCCGGTCAAGGGGGATAGCCAGTCCATTTTAACTGCTCTTGAAAAAGCTAGAAAACAAGGAATTAAAATCATTGCAGTCGATACCCAACTGAAAAATTTTAAGCCCGATGCAAGTATTGTATCTGATAACTACCAAGCGGGAGTAATGATTGCTAAAGAGCTCATGAAACGTTCTTCTAGCGCTCGAGTCCTCCTTTTGGAGCATAAAGGGACTGTCTCAGCAGATACGCGGATTCAGGGGTTTAAAGACACTATAGAGGGGCACAGTTCTTATCAGATTGTATCGGAACTAGAAACCAAGGGGCAAACGGAGATCGCCATGCCGGCTGTCCAGAATTTTTTACAATCAGGGGTTGAAATTGATACCTTGGTTGCCTTAAATGACCGCTCGGCTATAGGAGCTTTAGCTGCAATTAAGGAGCAAGGAAATAGCCAGTCCATTGCAATTTATGGAATCGATGGCTCACCAGATATGAAATCCTTGTTGCACTCGACGGATGATGTAGTGGGAACCGTTGCTCAATCTCCCTTGAAGATGGGAGACCGTGTTATGGAAGTTATCCAAGATATTTCTGAAGGGAAGAGCTATACCAAAGAGGTGATCATTCCAGTTGAAATGATGACAAAGGAAAACATTGATCAGTTTGATGTGAATGGGTGGCAGTAATGAGAAAGTTTAGAGGTGTTCGATACAGTTTGGCCATTCTTATGGTCGTGAATTTTATTGCTGTTATGCTCAACAGCATCATCTATCTTCAAGCAACCAACTATATCATTGCTCAACGCCAAGCCTCTCTATTATTGGAGCGCCTAGAGCGTATTCCTTTTGCTCCATCTACGACTTTTTGGTTGTCAGCAATCTTATTTGCTGGGATTGCCTTAATCTCAATGAGTCGTTATAGACCTCAAACAAGTCGATGGTCCATTTTTGATAAGAGGAATCTTCTAGAGATTCTCCTGATGTTACTGTTGATGTGGGTTCAGAACATAGCTTATAACGGGCTCATTCTCTTGGTTTTTGCAGATATCTTCTATGGCTCCAAAGAGTTGAATACCAAGAGAGATCGGAAGTATTGGTTTGCCTTTATCCTAGTGAGCTTCTTGATGCTCCTTGTAACCAATTCAGACGTCTTTTCGCTTTTCTTCCCAATTCCTTCTCTTGATACCTATATTCATTTTTATCCTGAATCTATCCGTATTTTGGCCTTTTTCTTAAAGAATTCCCTCTATGCCTTGAATATGGTACTCTTCATTATTTCACTTTTATTTTATATCATGAATGTCCTTGCGGAAAACCATGAAGTTGAACAAGAGCTGGCCATGGTGTCCAAGGTTAATACCGAGTTGAACAACTATATGGCCTTGTCTGAGAAGATTGCAGAGGATCGGGAGCGCAAGCGGATTGCTCGGGAGATTCACGATACCTTGGGACACGCGTTAACAGGGATTTCAGCAGGTTTAGATGCTGTCGGGGTCTTGATTGATATCAATCCAAGTCGTGCCAAAGAGCAGGTAAAAAACGTATCAGAAGTCGTCCGTGAAGGAATCCAGGATGTGAGAGGCTCTCTCAATCGCCTTCGTCCAGGAGCCCTTGAGGAGCGAACTCTCAAAGATGCTTTAGAAAAGACAATCCGCGAGTACCAAATTCTTTCAAACTTGCAAGTTGATCTCAACTATGAATGGATCGATGTCGATATGGACGTCATGATTGAAGATACAATCTTTCGTGTGATACAAGAGTCTATGACTAATGCGGTTCGCCACGGTCATGCCAGCCACATGGACCTCCATTTTTTTGAGGACGAAGAAGATTACATGATTGAGTTGCAGGATAATGGAGTTGGGTTTGAAACCTTGACCTATGGCTACGGACTCAAACAGATGATGGAGCGTATTTCAATTCTAGGAGGCCAGCTTCAATTTGAAAGTCGCGATGGATTTTTCACACGTGTTAGTTTACCAAAATATAAAGAAGGGAGATAATAGATGATGATAAAAGTAATGGTGGCGGATGACCAGTCCTTGATTCGAGAATCTCTGAAAATTATTTTGTCGGCCTACTCAGATATTGAAGTGGTAGCCACAGTGGAAGATGGGAATCATGTCTTGTCTAGCATTCCACACTCGCATCCGGATTTAATCTTAATGGATATTCGGATGCCAGGCATGGATGGGGTTTTGGCTACAAAAGAAGTAAAAGAGCACTATCCGGATATCAAAATTATTATTTTAACAACCTTTGACGATGATGAATTTATCTATAGTGCGCTCAAGTATGGTGCTTCAGGGTATCTCTTAAAAGGAGCCTCGACAGAGGAGCTTTATGAAGCTATTAAGGTGGTGCATCAGGGAGGAGCAATGATCAACCCTGATATCGCAAGCAAGGTCTTTCAAATTTTCTCGCAAATGGCCAAATCAAATTTCTCTATTGCTGTGGATGAGGATAACGTTAAGGATTTGAGCACGACGGAATGGCGCATTATCCAAGAGATTGGCTATGGTGAGTCAAATAAAGAGATTGCGGCTAAACTCTTCTTATCAGAAGGAACTGTTCGTAATTACTTATCAACGATTTTGTCGAAATTAAACCTAAGAGATCGAACGCAATTAGCGATTTGGTCAGTCCAAACAGGAGTGACCCGACGTGATTTTTCAAAAGGAAATACGGAATGAAATTGAAGCGAAAGCAACTTTGTTTAGGGATTTGTCTCCTTTTTATGCTCTCTTTGAGTGCTGGTTTTTATTGGTGGAAACAGCAACCGACCGTCCTTCATATAGGAGTTTATGCAGGCTCTAGTTGGGATGTACCGACCAGTCAACGTTCTCATGCATTGGATCTTGCGATCCAAAAATTTGAAAAGTCCCATCCTAATGTCCGTGTGGAATATGAAAATGGAATTCCGCAGTCGGAATATTCAAACTGGCTCTCAGAAAAAATTGTATCAGGAAAGACCCCTGATGTGTTTATGGTTTCTGAGAAAGATTTGTCCTTATTGGCGGCACGTGGCGTTTTAGAAAAGTTAAACGGCTATATGAATAAAGAAGACCAAGTTGCTTTTTATCCTGTTGCATTTGAATCAGGTGTTTATCAGGGGCAAACCTATGCCTTGCCATATGAAAGTAATCCTATTTTGATGTGTGTCAATAAAGATTTGCTGGATAAAGAAGGCATTGAGGTTCCCAAAGAAGGTTGGAGCTTGGAAGAGTTCTATACAATTTGTAAAAAACTAACCAAAGATACCAATGGAGATGGTCAATTGGATCAGTTTGGGAGTACAGAATACACCTGGAAAGAAGCTTTGGCAGCAAATGGGGGTAGTCTCTTTCAAGGTGGGATGCTCAAACTTACGGCTCCAGAAGTCAAAGAATCTTTGACTTTTCTGCAAAAATTGGAAGAGTTAAATAAAAATTATAAGGTGAGTTCCAAAGATTTTGACCAGGGGAAAGTAGCGTTTTACCCCATGACTTTGGCTCAATATAGGACTTATAAACCTTATCCCTATCATGTTTCCAAATATTCAAACTTCACCTGGACCTGTATTCCGATGCCTGCTAAGTCAAAAACCACTAAGGCGACCTTGGTTACGACGACTTCTTTTGCCATGTCTGCTCGGACTCCTCATTCAAAGTTGGCTTGGGAGTTGATGCAAGTGTTGACAGAGGATCCAGAAATCCAACAAACTCTTTTTGCTGAATCTCAAGGGATTTCTGTCATGCCTGATGTAGTCAAGAGTCGTTCTAGTAAAGACCTTCTGCAAGTGGATGATTTTGGGGCAGATTCCTTAACCAATCAGACCTTGAACCGAATCATGGAACAAGCTGTAGAAAGTAGTCCCAAGAATGTCTCGAAAGAAGTGTTAGAAAAACTGGACTACTTGATTGGCAATGCCTTGCGCAATCAAGATGTTGAGAACCGCCTGCCGCAAATTCAAAGGGAGATTGAAAGTAGTCTCCAGGTAGGATTTTAAAGAAAAAAAGATGACATCGTGTCAAGTGACAGATGTCATTTTTTTATTGCTAAATGTCATGTTTATAATGTGACATTTGACAATGTAAAAACGCTTTCAAATAATCTACAATAGAGTCAAATAAAGGAGGCGTAGCAAAATGAAATACCTCATTTTAGTCAGTCATGGAGGATTGGCAGAAGGCCTAAAAACATCACTAGCTATGTTTGCTGGTGATAAGATGAACCAGGTCATTGCAGTTGGACTCAAAGAAGGAAAGTCGGTCGATGATTTTGCAGTTGATTTTAGAGAAAGCATTTCAGAATTGACAGCAGATGATTCTGTACTGGTCTTGGCAGATATTGTAGGCGGTAGTCCACTAACCACAGCAGCAACTGTCCTAGAAGAAGTTGGGAAGCTAGATGAAGCTTTGATCCTTGGTGGAATGAATCTTACCATGGCTTTAACAGCAGTAGTGATGAAGGATGTGTTGGATGGAGACGATTTGTCAGCCACCATCTTATCAGAAGCACGATCTGCACTACAGCCTT
>CAKPXD010000009.1 GCA_934201655.1 uncultured Streptococcus sp.
CCTACAAGATTTTTTTCTATAACTCCAAGCATATATAACTTTTGGATTCCCTCGATAATTTCTTGTTCAGTAAACCTCTTTGCCTTCTCCTCCGACCAATTCTTAAATCCAGAAACAATTCCTTCTGCTGTTAAGCCTCCTGAATTTTCAATTAGAAAACAAATTGTTGCCAAACATTCTAGTTCATGATCAGTTTCAATAGAGTTTACAAAATCACAAGACTTTATGATCCAAGGGAGCAATGCTTGTAAAGTATTATTTACCGACTCACTCGTAAGTTTATTAAATAGAATTTTCTCAGCTTCTTTTGTGGAAGATGTTCCATGAAACTGCTGAAATTCACGAATTCCCTTACTAACTATATCAATGGAATGATCATAAGGACCGTATTTATGAGGAACAAAACGAAAATATTTTTTTGAGGAAAACAAATCCATGAAATACGCCGCTTTTTGCAAACGAAGACTGTTAAACTTTTTTAAATGCCCCTTTAATTCCATTAACACGAGTGCTGATGTGCTCAGTTTTGGCTCCTGTGTTGGCGTTGTGGCAAAGTTTCGAGAAGGCTCATAAATATAAATCGCTACCTGTTTGGCTGTGTCCTCTAGTTTTTTTGCCAAAACTTGCTTAACGTCATTCCAAATAAGACCACCATTACCACTTCCCAACGGTGGAATAGCTATACTCTTTATGTTGAGTTCTTTTATTAGTAAAACAAGCGCATCCAACCCATCCTCAATATATTCCATTCGTGATTTTTCACGCCATTTATCTTTGGTCGGGAAATTAATGATGATTTTTTCACTTTCCTTATAAACATGAAGTTTTCCGGGACGTAGTGTACCATTTTTACACGCCTTAACATAGTCTTTGTTGTTGTTTGGAAATTTAAGTTTAAATTGATAGGCGATTCCCTTTCCCATATAACCTTCACAGTTTACTGTGTTGACAAGAGCTTCCGCATCGGTCTGGAGCAAATCTCCTGTTGTATAGAAAAACACTTGAATCACCTCCCAATTTAATTATCGACTTATGGGAAACATACTAGGCATAACCTGTATCCTATCCTTAATAGCTACGGCATTTTCCATTTTTAAAATCTTTTCTTTTGCCCTTTCACTATAAACATAAATATATGCAAAATCTGATACCGGAACACATCCCTTCACAACACATTCTGCCATACATGCTTTCCGGATCTCTGCATTTTTATAATCGCGATGCTCTCTATCGTCTAATATATTCCATCGAACCTTCTTGAAACCTTCTCCATAAGAATAAAGATCTGGAGCATCACTATCCAATGGATGTGATGGAATTATTTGATAATTATTATGTTCACAAATACTTCTCCAAACAGCGATGATTGCCATATTTTCTGATCCATACTTTTCGCACACTGCACCATCAAATGGATTTTTTGCAAAAAAATGAAATAAGACATATTGTGAAAGAGCTTCCTTATATCGCTCACGTTTACTTAAGATTTCTGGATCGGCAATATCAGTAAAGTGTATGTCGTGGTTTTGTAATATGCATTTTCGAGAGAGCAGACCAAACTTTAAAATCGAAGGAAGATTATCTATAGATGTTATATGATAGATTAGTTTTCCCATGCTTGGCGCAGTAGCCATGATTTCACCTCCGCACATCATCAAATCACGATATATTTACCCATATTGATTGTATCATAAAAGGAAAAGCTTTTCAACATAGACTAGAAATTTTCTAACAAGGCGAATTTCCCAAATAAGCAAAAGGCAGGAGACCACCGCCACGATGATACCCTGCCTTTGCTCGTTCCTGTTTACCGTGTAGTCCTTCCGTAGAACTTGTCGGGGCGAAGCTCCTCCATCTGCTAACGCAGACCGTTCTGTTGCTCAAACACCCCACTGGGGTGTTTGTTGCTGCCGCAAACGCAAAACCTCCGATAAACAAAAAACGTACCCGAACCCTTTCTCATAGAGAATCGGGTTCGAGTACGAACTGTTTGGTGGAGAATTAGGGACTCGAACCCCAGACCCCCTGCGTGTGATGCATGATGACTTTTTGATTTTTATAACGATGATTCGTCAAATCGAAGCAATTTGCTACAGATCTGCTACAAACGGCAGTTTTTACCCGGCACTAAATCTGCTGTTCTGGTTTTCTCGATTTTTGTTTTTTAGATTGTTTCTTTTGTTGGTGCAGTTCTTTCAAGTCTTCAATTGCCAGCTCTGGAGCCATGGTGTGGAACATCAGATAGTTTGTGTTCATGGTCTTCGCCGGAGCCTGCGCATAAATCTCCCTGCTGGGTTCGTTGGTCAGAATATGCCAATAACGGTAAAGGTAGCCTGTCCAATACATTACTTCTCTATCATACCGGGCATTGCCCTTTTGCGTCTGAGGGCACTCGTCTGCAAATTCCTCCAGAAGATATTCTTCTCCCGCCCACTGCATCCGGTTGTACTCTGAATCAAGATCACGGGCAACCTTAGAGCGCATGAACCGCTTCATGAAATCCTCGCTGTCATAGCCTGCTTGCAAAGAAAGCTCAAACAAGCGGCCCTGAATATCGCATAGTTTCAATTGAATCAGATCCATAACGATTCACCTTCTCTGCTTTGCGCCATCAAGGATTTCATCAAAAAAGCGGCCTTCTCTACGATACTCTTTGCAGATTTGGTTTGCAAATGCAATGCCATTACTACGGTTCTGCTCGCTGGCCTTCTTCAGTGCCTGCCGTTCCATCCAAAGCAATTGGACTTCACGCTCAATCTTGACCGCATCACAGGCTTTCTGCGTAATAGCAACATACTGACGTCCAAGTTTCAGAGCAGACAGACTTTTCACCAATGCCGTATCGGTAATCGTTCCTTCAAAAAAGCTATCCAGAACATAGAACATTCTATCATTTGCGATGCTGCCAATCACCATGTCGTAGTCTTTATCCAGCTCCTGATACTTCTGGAAGAACTTCGTTCCTCGTGCGGCTTCCATTCTACCACGATGATATGCTACCAGCATAGCCCATTCAATATCAGCCGGAACATCCAAAGTTTTTAAGCTATGAAGATCAACCGATAAAATATAAAAAACAGATTGCTCATAGTCACAGATCAGCGTAAGCGGCTGGAGCGGATCAGTTCCCATATAAAATCCAGCTCCGAAGTCACAGCGGTCACGGCTGGCTGGTTTGATTTTCCCCTGAATGCCTGATTTGGAGCCATGGTATAAAATCATTTTATCCGGATGCATAGCAGAGATTTCTGTAGCATCTCCGATAATAGCATCGTGTATAATTTCAGCCAACGTGATATGATTTTCTTCGCAAATCGCAAGCATTTTCTCCTGTGCAAGACGATTCGGCGTAGATTTTTCATTTTCCCAGCGGTTTACGGTCGCAAAGGACACTCCGATTTCATCCGCCAATTTCGACTGGCTCCATTGTAAAGCTGAACGAATCTCAAAGACTGTGTTCATCGGGCACCTCCCGCAAGTATAACATTTGTCATCAATTTTATTGTAGCAAACGTTATATCACACGTCAAGTATCGCCTGCTCGCATTCTTTAATACAATCGGAAAAGTATAGTGATAATTCAAAGAATAAAGCGGTCCTATATTTTATAGATAGTAATATCCATCGCCTACCTTACTGTCTTTGTCATAATATCACAACAGCTATTCTTGTTCCTTTGATTGTTTTCCTATTCTATATTCTCCCTTTGGTACTCCAGACTTTTTCTTAGTTCCATATTTTTCAGACTCTGGTCCATAATCAATGATGAACAACAATTGCTTACATGTTCTAACCGTACTAATCAAATAAAACCCGATGATACCCATATAAGGATAGAACCCGATTGCTAAAACAGCTTGTTCTTCTCCTGTGTTTGTCCCGATAATGATACTCACTATAATTAAAACAAGCCCTGCAACCAAATTTTCTTTGTATCGATATTGCAATTCTTTTTTTGCATCTGTCGAATTTATCTTTTTCATCAGCGGTGTATTGCTCAGGCTAACTAAAATTGATACTGATGCGAGAATAAATCCAGAGCATGCAGTTGCGCTTGTTATAATGGCATTTAGTAGGAATTCAAGCCTATCAATTTTTATATTCTGCCAGCGATATAGTATTCCGAAAGTTACTGAAACAGCACCTGCCATTAGAAAGCGCCTGATTATCCCCCAGAGAAGTGGATGGCCTTGCAATTTTTCACCCATTCACCTCATCTCCTTACCTATATAACGTTATTTTTCATCTTTTATAATTTCACTTTTCAGATTAAAGTACAATCTTTCATGCGTAATGGGATTAGACATTGAATAGTTGAATGGTAAAACATATTTTGCAACATTACTTAGCAAATCAATCGTTTCTACTTCGCAGTCTTCTTTATCCTCAATCACGACATCTAATTTTCTAATACCGGAATACCCTAGAGCTTCCTTTATAAACGAAACTGCCTCTTGAGCATCTAATGTATTGTTCTTTCCTCTGGAAACCCTTAATTCCACCCGACAAAATTGGCTTCTAGCCTTTCTTGTAGCATTCAAAAAATCTTTCATTAGAGATTCCTTCGGCAGTTCGTCAAACGGATTTACTTCTGCTGACATTATAACTTTTCTATAATTTGCTTCCTCTGTCAAGCGCAGCAAACCTGCTTTTGCTTCTTTTACGGCTAATATAAC
The DNA here is from genome assembly GCA_934201655.1 of uncultured Streptococcus sp. Classification (GTDB taxonomy): domain Bacteria; phylum Bacillota; class Bacilli; order Lactobacillales; family Streptococcaceae; genus Streptococcus. The sequence continues at coordinate 4,677 of CAKPXD010000009.1, forward strand.
TACGGTATCTTTGGGCGAAAGTTCCGTTAGATATGCTTCCATATTGCGAATACTTATTCCAAATCGGTTTCTTTGCATGTATAACGTATGCGTTGCTGGAGCATATGCCAGTGTAGTCGATTCTGCCGTAACTTCATCATTTCCCAATTTAATCAGCTCATATGTTCCATCATCATGTAAAATTCCCGGTAATATTTTTTCCCGAATACGAAGCACACGTAGTTCCCAGAGATTATCTTCATCATGATATTTACAAACATGAAAAATATAGCTATCTCCGTCGATAATCTTCTTTGTATCCATCGGTTCTGCTCTTGCAATTTGCTTTAACATGTCTTCCAAATCATAGGTTTGGATTTCCGACTGTGTACTATAACTAGTATACGTCGGCTCCAGATGGTCAAAACGAACGGACTTCTTCTTAAATTCAGGCATCTTGCATTTTCCTCCTGCACCCATTTTTTCAGAAAGATGCCCCCTACCACTTTTGGAAGGACTTTTCAGATCATGGTTGTAGCCCACCATTATTTTATGTTTGTATGCTACCACAACCGATGTCCAATAAGTTGTATCTATAGGTCATCTTCCCATTTTTTAAGCATCTTTCACCTATTACACAAATCCCCCTAAACCTCTTCTGCGCAAAATTCCTTTGTACAACCTTTTCCTTATTTGCTCTGTGCGCTTTAATTAGGAGGCATCTACTCTCCTTTACATTGTACCGTCTTTTTTGCTGCAACGCAAGATATGTTCATATTATCACCTATAATCTCTGCCTTCTATGCTTTTTGTGCTATGGTTATTAAAAACCACTTGACTTTTTGCAAAAACATGCTATACTGATGTCACAAAGAACACAGTGGTTTTTGAAAACCAAATTTCTTGTACGGAGGTCTGTATGTCGCTCATTGTAAAAAACTTTTTTGAAAACGTGAACATCGGGGGAAATGCAACGAAAATCAGCGAGGAGATTTCGCAGCGTCTCCTCCAGTCTGGCCTCCAACCCGGCAGCAATGTGCCGCTGGCTGCTTACCTTCTTTATAAGGTTGCTCAGAACAACTCCAACTCTGATGTTACGATTCAGGATATTTTTGAGGGTCGGTTGGACATCAGCGAGGGCACTCGTTACTTTGCAAAAGAGCAGCTTCCGGAAGAAGCATGGGCACAGATTCTTCCCATGGTGAATAACTACACCGCCGAAGAATTTGCACTGGCTGCACTTCTGCCCGAACACGAGGATGAGATGAAGCTCGCAATGGCAACGCCCCATACCATTTTGACGTTGGTTCATCATCTTTTGGATGTGCAGCCTGATGAGTATGTCGGAGATCTTTGCTGCGGCAGCGGCTCAGGTTTTGTTTCATTTGCGATGAACCAGCCGGAGGCGCATTACTTTGGCTATGAGATTAACGAGGAGCGTGGCGGAATCGCACGGATTCGTGCAGAGCTTCTCGGCTCAAATGTTCAGGTACGGCTTGGCGATGTATTTCGGCTCGCAGACGATAAGAACACACCCAGATTCGACAAAATGTTTTCCAACTATCCCTTTGGCATGAGACTGCGTTATCTGGGCGAAGGTTCCGATTATATGGAACGTCTTGCAGAACAGTATCCGGGGCTGTCGAAGGCAACCTCTTCGGACTGGATTTTCAATGCGCTGCTCTGCGACCTTCTTGCAGAGAGCGGCAAAGCGATTGGCATTATGACCAATGGCAGCACATGGAACAGCATTGATACCCCGATGCGCAGATATTTTGTGGAACGCAAGATGATCGAGTGTGTCATCTCTCTGCCGGTCAAGATGTTCCCGTATACCAATATCGGAACGACGCTCATTGTTTTCAGCCACGGTAACGACACCATTCGCATGATTGATGCCACCGAAATTTATCACAAAGGACGGCGGCAGAATATGTTCCTTCAGGATGACATTGCTACCATTCTTACCGCCCTGCACACGGATTCGGAATACAGCAAGGATGTTACCTTGGACGAGCTTCGCGCCAATGAGTACAACCTCAGTCTGGAACGCTATATCCAAAAGGTACCGACCTTTCAGAATGGTGTGTCGTTCGAGAGCATTATCAAGAGCATCACGCGCGGTGCGCCCTGCACGGCCAGCCAGTTGGACAAGATGGTGTCTAACGAAGTGACGAATATGCAGTACCTGATGTTGGCAAACATCCAGAACGGCATCATTGATAACAAGCTGCCGTATCTTTCCAGCATCGAACCGAAGTACGAAAAATACTGCCTGAAGAACAATGACCTGATCCTGTCCAAGAATGGCTATCCTTATAAAGTAGCCGTTGCGTCTGTGAAGGATGAGCAGCGTATTCTGGCAAACGGTAACCTGTATATCATCGAATTGGATGAAAGCAGGGCAAACCCTTATTATATCAAAGCTTTCTTCGACAGCGAGCAGGGCATTGCAGCCCTGAAAAGCATCACGGTGGGGGCAACCATTCCCAATATTGGAGTGGACAAGCTGAAGAACGTAATGATTCCGCTGCCTTCCATGGAGGAGCAGTCGCGGGTTGCGCAGAAGTATCAGGCAACGCTGGACGAAATTGCCATGCTCAAGCTACGGCTGGAACGAGCCGTCAACAAGCTCCACCATGTGTTCGATGAGGAGAGTGAAGAAACCAATGCTTGATGTCGAAGAACTGCTCGAACTGGAGGATAACATCCGAAAGGAATTGGACGATCATCTACCTGCTGCGCTGTCCATGCTGAACCGCACCGGCGAATTGGAAACTTTCCTTAAAATGCTTGGCATGGAAGACCTGCTTCAAAGTAAGCCGCTTTATCAGGTCTATAAAACCGGAAAAATCATTGTGATCGGGCGGTCGGACGTGAAAGCGGAAGTGCTGCTTTCCATTGCCAAGAGTCTGGGACTTTCCAAAGACCGTTTTGAGCTGTACCTTGATTATGAGGACGGCAAGACCTTCGATTTTGAAAAGGCTCATTGGAAACCCCAGTATGCTTTGATCATGGTCGGCCCGATGCCCCACAGTGGCGCCAGCAAGGGTGATTCCGGCAGCGTCATCGCAAAAATTGAAAGCACAGAGGGGTATCCTCCGGTAGTGCGACTGGGTGCGAACGGCTTGAAAATCACAAAGACGGATTTCCGGAACAAGCTGAAAGAAATGATTGATACAAAGAAAATCGCCTGAAATCCCACTTTTGGGACCCAAAGTGTGTTATTCTATGGGTAAGGAACGAAAATCGGGAGGAAACACTTATGTCCATGAAAGAATTACAGAAGCAGACGGATGCCAATATCAGCGCAAAAGCCGACCTGATTTGGCAGATCGCCACCCATCTGGTTGGCCTGTTCAAGCCCCATGAGTACGGCAAGGTGATTCTGCCTATGACCGTGCTGAAGCGTTTTGATGACGCCCTCCGTAAAACCAAGCCCGCCGTTGTGGAAATGGCAAAAAAATTGGATGCACAGCACATTGAGGGTGCTGCCCGTGATGGTATCCTCTGCCGCATTTCCGGTTTCGACTTCTACAACACCAGCAATTTTGATTTTGGCAAGTTGGTTGCCGAGCCGGACGACGTGGAAAGCAACTTTGAAGCCTATCTTCAGGGCTTTTCCTCCAACGTCAAGGACATTATCGAGAACTTCGACTTTGCCAACACCGTCAAGCTGATGGTCAAGGGCGGCGTTTTGTTTGTCACCCTGCAGGAGTTCAACTCCAGCAAGGGCGATATGTCGCTGGACAAGATCACCTCCACCGACATGGGCTACATTTTTGAGGAACTGATTCGGAAATTCTCCGAGTCCTATGACGAACAGGCTGGTGCTCATTTCACGAGCCGGGATATCATCTACCTGATGACAGAGCTGCTGATCGCACCGGAGAAGGAGCAGATCGCCGCCGAGGGCTGCACCAAAACTGCCTACGATATGGCCATGGGCACTTCGCAGATGCTGGGCTGCCTGACCGAGCGTTTGCAGGATGTTAGCAAGGATGCTACCCTGACCTGCTTTGGACAGGAGTTCAATCCCGAAACTTATGCGATCGCCAAGGCGGATATGCTGATCAAGGGCGGAAACGCATCCGGCATGAAATACGGCGATACCCTGAGCGATGATGCGTTCGGTGGCTATGAATTTGACTATGTGATCTCTAACCCTCCCTTCGGCATTGACTGGAAGCGTGAAAAATCGCAGGTGGAAGCCGAAGCAAAGCGTGGTTATGATGGCCGTTTCGGTCCCGGTCTGCCTGCAATCTCGGACGGACAGATGCTGTTTATGCTCAACGGTGTAAAGAAGCTGAAGGAAGGCTCCGGGCGTATGGCAATCATTCAGAACGGTTCTTCCCTCTTTACAGGCGATGCCGGCAGCGGTGCCTCCGAAATCCGCCGATACCTTATCCACGAAGATCTTGTGGAAGCCATTGTGCAGCTGCCCACCGACCTGTTCTACAATACCGGCATCTCCACTTACATCTGGGTGCTGACCAAGGGCAAGCCCATGAGCCGCAGCGGACGGGTGCAGCTCATTGATGCCAGCAAGTGCTTTGTGAAGCGCCGCAAAAACATTGGCTCCAAGCGTGTGGATCTGGACGACGCCTGCATCGACCTGATCCTGAAAGCCTACGAGGGCTTTGACCAGAATGAGGTCTACACCGCCGAGGACCTTGTTGTGGAGTCAAAGGTGTTTGAGAACGATTTCTTCGGCTTTACCAAGGTTACGGTGGAGACTGCACAGACCGATGCCAACGGCAAGCCCCTGCTGAAAAAGGGCAAAAAGCTGCCGGTCAAGGGTGCCACTGACAGCGAGATCATCCCCCTGTCCGATGATATTGACGCTTACATGGCAAAAAATGTTCTGCCCTACAATCCGCTGGCCTACATTGACCCTGCAAAGGATAAGATTGGCTACGAGATCCCGTTTACCCGGCTATTCTATAAGTTTGAAGCCCCGGAACCGTCTGCATCCATTTTTGAGGACATCAAGGCATTGGAAGCAAAGGAAACTGTTCTGATGAAGGAGCTGTTTGGAAATGCGTAAAATGAAGGATAGCGGCGTGGCATGGATCGGTGAAATTCCTCTCGAATATCAAACTGTATCTATCGGTTCTTTGTTTTCAATAAAAAAAGATATAATTGGTCATGAACCAGAAACTGTGCTATCTATAACACAAACGGGGATCAAGCCCAAGAACCTTGCTTCAAATGAAGGGCAGATTGCAAATTCGTACTCACATTATCAAATTGTTAATGTGGGAGATTTTGCGATGAATCATATGGACTTGTTGACGGGTTGGGTGGATATTTCAAAATTTGATGGCGTTACCAGCCCTGATTATAGAGTATTTACATTAAACGACAAAAGAATGTCTGCCGAATATTTTCTCCGTGTTTTTCAGAATTACTACTACAATAGGATATTCTTTGGTTTTGGACAAGGCGTTGCAACACTTGGTCGTTGGCGCCTTCCGACTGCAAACTTCAAGAAAATTATAGTTCCTATTCCGCCATTACCAGAGCAAGACAAAATCGTTTCCGCCATTGAATCCAGTACAAGCAAAGTAGATGCGCTGATTTCCAACGTGCAGGCGCAGATTGAAAAACTGAAAGCCTACAAGCAAAGCCTGATTACCGAGGTTGTCACAAAGGGGCTTGACCCCAATGTACCTATGATGGATAGTGGCGTGGAGTGGATTGGGAAAATCCCGAAACACTGGAACATGATTCGGTTTCGCTTTATCGCTAAAATAACTACCGGAAATCAGGACACCCAGAATGCAGACCCGGATGGTATGTATCCTTTTTATGTGCGTTCTCCAATCGTTGAACACTGCAACAATTATACTTTTGAAGGAAAAGGCATCCTTATGGCCGGAGATGGCGCAGGAGCTGGGCGCGTGTTCCACTTGGTCAATGGAAAATATGCAGTTCACCAGCGCGTTTACCGCTTCTATGATTTCAAATATATGAACCCCGTCCTTTTGAAATTTTATCTAGAAAATCTTTTCGCAACTGTCATGGATTACGGAAGCGCTAAAACCACTGTTCCGTCTGTAAGATTGCCTATGATTCAAGATTTTCCGGTCTGTGTTCCCCCTGAAGATGAACAGCTTAAAATGCTGGAAGTTTTGTCTGAAAAGACAAACAAAATTGACCGGTTCATAGCCGTCAAGCAAACCAAAATCGAGAAGTTGGAGCAGTACAAGCGTTCCCTCATTTACGAGTACGTCACCGGGAAGAAGGAGGTCTCCTGAGTGGAAACAAGCCTTACGGATATCAAAAAGCAGTATGAAAAGCTGAAAGCCATTATTGGCGATGAAGATAGTTTTGATCTTTCGGATGAAGATGCCCTTCGTTGTCAGGATGCGTTAAAACTGATGAAAGAGAGAAGTTATATCCTTGATGCCAGTTCGTTAAGTACGATTTCATATCTCAAAGCGGCAGAATGGGACGGCTTCGAGGACTGGCTAAACGAAGCCATCAAGGAGTCAAATCGGCTGAAACTGCGTGAATGGCTTATCGCTATCGTGGGCGCTGCTGTCGGTGCGATTATCACAAAGATTCTTACGGTTTGACGTATCTTGGAGGTGTGATCATGGATAAAAGCGAAAAGCGATTTGAACGGGACATTGAATCCTTTCTGATTTCTCCGCTGGGCGGTTATGTCCAGTTCAATGGGCAGGATGCCAACGGCAACTGGGTACATAACCGTCAGCACGATGTGGCAAGGTGCATCTATATGGATGTGCTGTGCGAGTTTATTGCAAAGACCCAGCCCAAAGAATGGGCAAAATATACCCGCTATTACGGTGAAAAGGCAGAAGAAAAGCTGTATCACCGTCTGGAAACCACCATCGCTAATCAAGGGCTTCTGTTTGTTCTCCGCAATGGCATCGAGGATATGGGCTGCAAGCTGCGGGTGTGCTATTTCAAGCCGGAATCCGGGCTGAACCCCGAAGCTGTGGAACGGTATGAAGCAAATATCCTTGGCTGTACCCGGCAATTCCGTTATTCTACCGCTAATACAAACACCATTGATATGGTGCTCTCGGTAAATGGCATTCCTGTGGTGGCACTGGAGCTAAAAAACCAGCTTACAGGGCAGGACTGCGCCTGCGCCATGAATCAGTACAAGAACGACCGCAGCTCCAAGGAGTTTGCATTCCGCCTGAATCACCGCTTTCTGGTTTATTTCGCCGTTGACCTCTATGAGGTGTGGATGACCACCCGGTTAGAAGATGGCAATACCCGGTTTATGCCCTTCAATCAGGGTTCAAACGGTGCAGGTGTCAGCGGCGGTGCAGGCAACCCGGTCAATCCTGATGGCTACGGCACCAGCTATCTGTGGGAAGAAGTGCTGCAACGTGATAGCCTGCTGGACCTAATCCACCGCTTTATCTCCTACGTCAAGGAGAAGGAAGAAGTGGTGAAGAATGGCGTGCCCAAAATCGTCACCAAAGAAAAAATGATCTTCCCTCGCTACCATCAGTACGATGTTGTGCGGAAGGTGCTGGCAGATGTAAAACAGAACGGTCCCGGCAAAAACTATCTGATCCAGCATTCGGCAGGCTCCGGCAAATCTAACTCGATTGCATGGATCGCCTATCGGTTGGCCGCAGTCCATGACGATCAGGACAACAGCATCTTCGATTCGATCATCGTTGTCACAAACCGTGTGGTGCTGGACAGCCAGTTGCAGGACACCATCAACAGCTTTGAGCATCAACACGGGCTGGTAGAAGCCATTGACGACAAGAAGAACTCCCACACGCTGGCACAGGCCATCAACGACAAAAAGCGCATTATCATCTGCACCATCCAGAAATTCCTTTTTGCCAAGAAGGATATGGAAACGTTCCGTGGACGGAAGTTTGCGATCATCATCGACGAAGCCCATCAGGGACAGAATGGTGAAAGCGCAAAATCTCTCCGCCGCAGTCTAATCGATGTCGGCATTGCCACTAAGGAATACGCTGCGGAAGCAGGTGTCTCGGAAGATGAAGTGGATCTGACGGATGATTATATCAACGAAATCATCGGTCAGGGACGGCACGAAAACCAATCCTTCTTTGCCTTTACCGCCACCCCGAAGGGCAAGACCATTGAGAACTTCGGAACGGAAATCGGTACCAATGCGGACGGCGAACCCATCAAAGCACCGTTCCATGTTTATTCCATGCGGCAGGCCATCGAGGAGCATTATATTCTGGATGTTCTTGCCAACTATACCACCATCAAGGAAGCGTTCAAGCTGATTCGGGTATCCGAGGACAACCCAGAGCTGATCGAGGGTCAGACCGCCCGTGCGCTGTTTAAATATTATAAGAAGCATGGCTACACCATTGCACAGAAAACCGAAATGATTATGGCAAACTTCCTGGATAACTGCCGTTATCAGATTGATCGCAAGGGCAAAGCCATGATCGTTGCAGACAGCCGTGCCAACGCCGTACGCTACTATCTCGCTATCAAGCGTTACATTGAGGCCCACCCGGACGAATGCACCGGTTGTGATGCCATGATTGCCTTCTCTGGTGAGGTTACGCTGGAAGATTACCCCAGCGATAAGCCGTTTACTGAGGCAACTATGAACCTTGACGAAAAGGGGCGGTACATCACTACAGACAAAAAGTTCCGTCAGGCGTTCCACAGCAACCAGTATAATATTCTGGTGGTTGCCAACAAGTATCAGACCGGCTTTGACGAACCGCTGCTGCATACCATGTATGTGGACAAGAAGCTGCGGGATGTGACCGCCGTGCAAACGCTTTCCCGCCTGAATCGTACCCATCCGGGCAAAAACAGCACCTTCGTTCTCGATTTTGAAAACACCGAGGAGGATATCCGAGACGCATTCCTGCCCTATTACGAAACAACCATTCTGGAGGGCAGCACAGACCTGAACAAAGTATATGATCTCCGTAACAAGATCCGGGATTATATGCTATACAACTATGACGATGTGGATGCCTTCAATAAGTTTATGGCCGCGCAGGGTGATAAAAAGCAGGATGCCGTTGCGCTTGGCAAGCTGGCAAGTCTGTTCCGCCCGGTGATTGCACGGTATCAGGATCTGGGAGAGGAAGACCGTTACACCGCCCGCGATTATATTCGCAAGTTCAATGGCGCATATTCCTACATTACACAGCTTGTGCGCCTCCATGACAAAGACCTGTTCAACGAGTACCAGTACACGCTTCACCTTGCACGGCTGCTGCCCAATCCCAATAAAAACGAATTTGTGGACATTGAGGATAAGATCAAGCTGGAATACGCTTCCCTGAACGAAACTTTTAGGGGTGCTATTGTTCTGGACGAGAAACCGACTATCCTCACGCCCACCAAGGGGCTTGCACCGAAGGTACCGAACAAGAAAACAGATACCCTGCAAAGCATTATCGACAAGGTGAACGAGCGCTTTAATGGCAACTTCACTGATTCCGACCGAGTGATCATCGAGGGCATCTACCAGATGTTCATGAAGGATTCGGATGTTAAGAAGTTCAAGAAATATGCCAAGGATAACAGCACTGAAATGTTTGTGCAGTCGCTGTTCCCGGATAAGTTCAAGGATATCGTGACCCAGTGTTTCCTTGATAACAACGATTCCTTCGCTAAGTTGTTCAACGATCCTGACTTTTATAACAAGGTGCAGGAGGCGATGGCCGCCGAGCTGTATAAGGCGTTGAGAAAGGATTAAAGTTCTATCAATACTCCCCCACGTCCACACTGGAGCCGCTGATGCCCTGAACAACGATCAAAACTGACGAAAACGCCTACTACAAAATGCAATCCGCTGTCCAACAGTGTTTTAGTTGAAACGCTATTGGACAGCGGGTTTTGTTGTTTTTTGTCAAAATCAGTATTGCGCCACAGGCTTAATTCTGTTAAACTTGTAACAATTAGTCAGCATTTCAGTTGCGTTCCTGAGGCAATTCATTTATGGATCGCAGAATCGCTTCCAAAAGAACAATTTATTGTACCATTTTTGTGCTATACTGCTGGCGACACGCGATAAATACCAAAGAAAGCTGGGATTTCTTATGGGTTGGAGCAAATACTCAGAGGATAACGACGGATTCAGCGAGGAAAGACTTACAAACACCTATGGTGCCGGCAAGTATTCCTACAACTTCAACCATTATTGGACCTCAGAGACTGCAAAAGCTTCCGACTGGTTGCGTCATCTTCGTAATCAACCTCATCGCAATCCATTTGTTGAAGTAAACCATCAACGAGTGAAACTGGCCACGGAGCAGTTTTCAAAGATTACTTCTTTGAAACTTTGCTATTACGGAAATGCGCCTGCCGATGTTTCGCTTCTTGTAGACAAAGGGCTTTCTTCGCAAGACAGGATTTCCTTTCGTACCGTTCCAAAGAAAAAGGAATATGATTTATTCCAGCAGATTCCGCATAAAGGTTTTTACACATTATGCGTCTCTGTAGACAATTTATCTTTTGAAATACAGCAGAAAATCCAGCTTTCAAACCTAACCATAAAAGAAATCCAAGCTCATATCTATCCGCTTGCACGATTTGAAGATGCTTTTACTGATCGGCTTTCAGAGCAGGATTATCTGCGCTATCTGCAGCTGTTACTTGCCGATCACAGTAGTTCCGAGGATGTTCTTGACTATTTTGAATATCTAAATGATACAGGTGTACAGAGCGAATCGCTCGGCTGGTACTGTTTATTAACTACGCAAACCCCTGATTATGTCCGCAATCCGCAAGTAACAGCTCTCTGGAAGGGTGTTTACAGTCTTCTTAATGGAAATTATAAATTAGCACGAAAGCATTTCGATAACGAGAAAGAAAGCAACTTACTTCATGGGTGTTATCAGATTTGCTGGATGCTGGAAGGCATATCCGGCAATGAAGGATATTGGAAAGCACCTTATCAGAATAAAAACTGTGGTATTTTAGGGACGCTTCACAGAGTTTTGACCATTCTTTCTAAATACACTGCTGTGAACTCAACGTTTCCGGCCTATGATGATATAGAAGAACTTAGCCTATTCGTACAGTACCCTCTTATTCGAGCAATTATAAATTTTCGGGATTCTCTGCAGCATGAAACCAGCTTATCGAATGCAGATTATTCCCTATTAAAGAATCTCTCCCCATGGGTTGCTGTGCCCTTCTGCCGAGGAAAGACGCAAACAGATATTGATACTATCCTGCAGGACACATTCAAAAATTTTCCATCCGATCATCAATTCAAGGAATACGCACATCAAAACATTTGCACGAACAGTATCGTATATTTTCTACCGGAAGATGGCGCTCTCTATCAGGCGGCCTTGCGTCAGGCAAACCTTGGAAGAAGGCATCCCCTTCCTGAAAGAATTCTCACCAGCGGTCAGTATACAGAAAAAATCGAGTTACTCCCCTTGGGCGGTACCTGCAAAATAGGTGCAAGTTGTTTTCTTTTGACCTACCGTGGATTTCGAATTTTACTTGATTGCGGTATTGATCCAACTCAATCTAGCAAGGATGTTTACGCAGGTATTTCTGCGCTGAATTGTAATATCGATGCAATTATAATCAGCCATGCACATCTGGATCATAGTGGTGCAGTTCCAGCAGCTCATGAGGCGTGGCCGGAAGCCAAAATCTATGCAACAAGCATTACGGAAATGTTTCTGGAACATCTGTATGCAGATATGGCAAAAGTCAAAAACGACCCCTCTGGTGCATTTGAAATCGAAAACATTTTCTACAATCGTGAAGTTATGCAGGACACTCTGGCCCACATTGAAGTCGTCAAATGTGAGCAGTGGATTCAACTAGCAAAAGAGATTCGGTTTCGATTCCACTCGGCTGGGCATCTTCTAGGTGCAGCAATGATTGAGCTGTGCGTAAACAAGAAAACAATACTCTATACAGGCGATTGGTCTTCTCATGAGCAAAGTCTAACTCCTACAGCTGACTATAAAAACTTGCCCTTTGAACCTGATCTGCTCCTTTGCGAAGCAACCTATATGAAAAAGGTCACAAGTGATTGGAAACAATGCAGAGACGATTTGGAAAAAGCAATTCTGAATGGAATACAATCCAATCAGAGTATTTTGCTTCCTGCCAATGCTATGGGACGAAGTCAGGAGCTCGCCTGTCTTATCGGCGAGATGAAGATCAACGGATTGATTCCTGCTGAAACCGAATTGTGGCTGGCAGGTATGGCAAGTGCTATCACATTGGAATCTGCCTGTTTCATGAATGAGGCGTATGCAAATGTGATTGGGCAATACCGTATCTTCGATGGTTCAAACTGGCCCGAACAAAACTGCATCGTGATAGCCAGTTCTGCAACACTCGCAGCAGGAAGCGCATCTGCACAGATTCGTAAGCATTGGGCAAAAAATCAGATTCCCTGCCGCATCATCCACAATGGCGGATGGCACACGTCACACCCATATCCAACCGAAGTCGTTTTCTCTTGCCCGTTGCCCACTCATGCAAGCTGCTCCGATATAAAAAGTATGATACGCAATCTGTACCCTAAATCAGTGGCATTTGTTCATCAGGGTGGAAAAGCCGCAGACCGCCCACAGCTTTTAGCCGCACTCTATAAAGAGATTTGTCAAGAAAATCATAATGACGTGCTCTGCTACAATCTGACCGAACAGCAACTTGTTAAACCATTTGATATCTTATATATGTTACAGAAAGGAACCTGTTACGATGGCTGAAAAGGAAATAAAGACATCCAATAGCATGATTTCACAAAAAGATGACAATGAAAAGAAAACTTTGTCAAAAAAGGACTCCAAACCAAAAACGCCTTCACTTCCTCCGATTACACAGGAGTGGACAAAAGAGGCTGTTCAATATGGATTGAAAGAGTGGTTTAATTTTCTCCACGCACAAAAAACGCCGAGCTTGGAAAAGAAACCTTCTGTAGAACGAAAAAAAGAGGTTGCACGTCTGAATCAACTCTATGATTGGAACCTTTTTGTCATGTCTCATTTGAGAGACAATTCAACAGCAGAAATAAACACTTTTCTTGATTGGTTATTCGAATTGTATGTAGATCCTTTCAGGCGCGATGTGAAGAGCTATCTTGTCAGTGAAAAAATGCGAAAGATTTTGTCTGCCGCATACGAGCACAATACAGTCACAATTTATCCTGTGCTCGAAAAAATAAACAAATATATTCCTGTACAAGACTACCCCTCTTTGTCTTTTGAACCGACAAGTGCCTTGATCGGCAGCATTGTTTCAAAATCTTCGACCGAGCGAGAATTTCTCCCCCCTTTATCTGATCAAGCTATTATTTCTCGTTTGAATCTGTTTGTGCAGTATAAGAATGCCGATGTATTTACAAAATGGGTTTTAGCAATTCTACAGTACAATCCATTAGCTGTACCATCCGTTTTTGATTTTCACGAAAATCGCGATTCCGTAAAGAAGTGGATTCACAACCAACTGTGCAACAATGACGTTACTCGTGAATTATTAACAGACGGTCTAATTGGCGGCGAACAACTGCAAGCGCTTTTGAATGATCTTCATAGCCAGAAGTTAAAGGCATCCTCTGTCCCCTCTCTTCAGAAAGAGAACGAACGATTAAACAGTCAATATGAAACGCAAAAAGCTCAAATTGATTTCCTGAAGGAACAGATTGAAGCCAAAGATCGTGCAATCGAGCAGTATAAAGAGCTACAAAGAAAAGCCGACTACGAAAAAATCGTCCTCAATGAGAAATCAAATCAATCCGAACAACGTTTGAACCTGCAAATTCTTGCAAACGAACGCCTTGTTGCTGATAACGAGCGTCGTCTACAGAAAGCCACAGCAGACGTGACACAAGCAACCAACCGTGCAGAACTGCTTGCAGATGAAAATCAGAGACTTTCGCAGGAGCTTGAAAATGTACAGGCAGACCTTGATTTGTCCCAAAATAACCTCAAAAATGCAGAGCAGGCTGTAGGTGAACAGGAAGATCGCGCCAAAAAAATTCTACTCAGAAATCTGGTAGAGGGCCTTTCTGAACCCTTGTACTATCTGAGCGGTACAAGCCAGTACCTTGCACAAAACCACCCCGACGATAGTGCTATAATGGAGTTACCTGAATTTTTGTCACAGATCAATAAAACGTTGTCTTCCATGGGTCTCACAAAGTTCGGGCAAGACGGAGAAACTGTAGCGTATGATTCCACACTCCATGAACCTGCGGATGGCATGTACTGTAAGGGGGATTCCGTTACGATTCTGCAATGCGGCTGGAAAATCAACGGTACCGTCTATAAAAAAGCACTCGTGCAAAAAGGAGAATAAGTATCATGTCTCAAAAGAAACATTTGGTGATTCGACAGGCTTTTGGCATGGGGAAGAATGTCGAAATTGACTTCACGCGGGACGAACTGTTAAAGATTTGCGACCCGATTATCGACCGAGCACTTGCACCAATTGATACTGCTCTGGAAAAAGCCAGGCTGGAGAAAGAGGATATTGATCTGATTATTATGGCAGGTGGCTCGTCTCAACTTCCCGGCGTGTCGGAAAAATTATTTCAAAAGCTGGGAAAGAAGCCTAAAATCATTCCCCGAAATCTGATGCTTGCAGTTTCCTCTGGCGCAACATTGCAGCAGCGTGAAATAATGTCCTTTCCAATGGACAAAAAACCGGTAAAGCGTGTTGGCACATCTTTGGGAATTCTCGTACAAGACGGCGGTCACAGGAGCATCAAGTTGTTGTTGAATCACAACGAAAAACTCCCGGCAACAAAAAGATATACACTACCAATCGATGAAGATCAAAGAGAAGCCAGTTTGCAACTCGTCACAATGAAAGGCAATCAGAATGCGACCGAACGTTTTCTGAATACACGTGTTTTGAAATTAGAAGACGACACCGCTGAAATTACTGCCGAGATCACAATGACTGAAAACCGTGTTATTCAGTTGAAAGCGTGGGATCCAAAACATGCTGAACGACAAGTAATTATTCAGGCAAATCAGAATGCTATGACGGAGGCGCAGATTAAAGCTCGACGTAAGTTGCTTGGCATTTCAGAAAAAAATGTAATCGGAAGCAAGAAGCAGCCTTGTATTGGTATTGATCTTGGAACCACAACAACAGAGCTGACTTTTTCTGAGCGTGCGCTAGGCTCACCGATAAAGTACTTGGAAAATCCGGAAGCACCTGCACGTTATGCACCCTATAGCTTTCCTTCTGTTGTTTATTTTAAGGAAGGAGAAGAAAAACCCGAAGTAGCGAACGAAACAGCTGTTAATGCACTGACAGATGCAAGTGTATCAAATCGAGTCTTCAGCAATTTTAAAACAGAAAACCCTCGCTCTTTCTGTAAAAGAATCGACAACAAAGACATTACCATACGCGATTTGTCTGCGCTAATGTTAGCCAAAGTGTGGGAGACGGCTCAAGATCATTTCTCCGATTTGAATTTGGAAAGAGCAGTTGTGACCGTTCCAGCAAAATTTGATTCTGATCGATGTCAAGAAATTATCGAAGCCGCACAGATGGCAGGGATCAAGGACGTCACCTTAATTGATGAGCCGACGGCCGCTTTTGAGTATTATCGAAGTCAGAACGATATTGATATCAATAAAATCCAAACCGTCCTTGTGTTCGACTTTGGCGGTGGCACAACTGATGTTGCCATTTTGGACTTAACGGACAATTCCAACGCAGAAGACAATCACTATAAAGAATGTCTGTACAACGTAGTCGGCATTGACGGCGATCCTGAGTGTGGCGGAAAAAATGTAGATACTGCGATTTACGATTACTTACTGAAACAAATTGAAGCTAAATACCAAAAGCCGTTAACCGCACTTTATCAACGACAGCTTCGAAAGATGATTGAGGATGTTAAAGTTCAACTTTCGGCAGATGATGAGGATGACGAATAATGGATGAAGAAATCGTAAAAGAGTACATACGAAGATTCAACCAGAAATATCGGCTGACTCAATCATTCGTTGTTTCTGATATCGATTATGTTGAATTATCACCGGACGGCATTGATTCATTCTCCAAAAGGTGCTGCGAAAAGATAGCGACTGATTTGGCTGCAAGCTCCGCAGATACACCGGGTGCACTTTTATTTTTTGATAATTACCTGATGGCTGCAAGACGGAAAGGTAGCTCTCTTGAATACCTGACGAAACAGCTGGGAATGCGTGATGTTTCGCAGATACCTATTCCAGTTGACAAATTACTGGAAGGTATACATCCCACAAATGAAATTGACTGGCTCGGCAACTTTGTTTCGTGGGCAGTAAATCCGACCGAAAACTCTGAGCTTTCGACGAAAATCTTCAAAAGACTGCTGTCAAAAGGGATTCGCTTTTACTGCGAGCGAATCACGGACAATGAGACTGAATGTACAGTTTATATGCCCCCATTTTCTTCCAAGATCATATTTCCTAATTGGGAAAATATATTGAAAGAAATTTCTCCTGATATTCCTGTCAATCTCAACATGAAAGATTTTGGTTCTTTGATTGAGCACCCTATAGGTAAAACGCACTATCTTGTGTTCCATAAGCCGGCAGTTCAAATAGAGGACAAACAAGATGCCACCACACTGGAATACTATATCGTTTCTGCTTACAGGACTGAATTAAACGGCTTGACCCACTGTCTGGGTTGTATCACATTTGATGTTGATGCGTATGATAAGATTTACGAGATGCGCACATTTCCAGACACTGTTATCCAGATGAAAAAGCTCAAAGCAAAACCAAAAGAGAAAAACGTGCACGAGAGCTGTTCTGCAAGAGCATTACCACACCTTGAGTCTCACTTTCAGATCGATGATTCGCTTTACCCCTTCTTGGATTCAATTACAGATTCGTTTATTCGAAAAATGTATCGTTTGGGAAATCATTCTGGAAGTTCCGATGAATTTCTTCAGAAAATGCGCCAAAAGTATGAAGGCAGCCGAGAGTTAGAGATTTCAGATCTTTGTGTAGAAATGACTGGTATCAATGATTTGAGTCAGATTTCACTCGGTGATGCCGCATATCTAGCAAGGAAAACACGCCTTGAAGCTGTTCGACAAGTGTTCGTTGAAACTGGGCTCTCAATGCACAATAGCAAAGATGCGTATTTTGGTGGGTGTAACATTATTCAGCACGATTTAGATAATGTCTTGGAACTCCCCGCTAACTTTGCTGAAGCAACATGGAAACTTGGACAGAAGATTCATGCTGTTGAATACGGGGGTATCAAAAGAAGGAACATCTCCAAATTCACGTTGGACCAAGTCATTGAAGCAATCGTTGCACACAATGACAACTGCACCGCATCCGATGTCGCACTTGATTTACTTTATTTCTATGGCGGCTCGGATGATATGGAGCCCAGTGCCCTTTTCACCGCAAAAATATTTATACATCTTTCGCAAATGGATACTGTTCGGCTTAAGGCACCGGGTGGTCAAGCACTCGGTGGAGCAGTATGTATGGAAAACATCAGTCAAGAAATCAAGCCCGTGCCCGTTAATCGAGCACAACCCAAAAATAAAGATGGTCATTCTACTGCTAAACGTGAAACGAACTTTGAGTATTTCGGATGGTATAGACCCGCAAGTTCTGGAACCACATCTCCTCATAAAACAATTAAGATTGAGAACCTAGGACTGTCGGTTCGGTCTTATAATTGTTTGAAGCGTGCAGGTATCCGCACAACCGATGATCTCACCGCCAAATCATCACAAGATCTTATGCGTGTACGGAATCTCGGTAGAAAAAACAAAGAAGAAATCATTGAGAAACTGAAAGCCGTCGGATTTTCATTAAAGGACGATTAAACCAACATATAAGTCTATTATGCAAGCAGCCCCTGTTCAACAATTCTGCTGTACAGGGGCTGTAAGTATTGTAATGGTTTTGTGCTAAAAATTCAACCTGCGGCCTAAAAGAACGCATAGTCGGTGTAAGCAATGCCACCGTACATACAACGTCGATTTTAGCGTTGCAAAATGCTTGCTGGGGAAGGCCCCAAACCCTTATGTTCTGCATTTTTCAATGCAGGCTGCGCTTCCCTGCGGGACGCTTTTTAGCACCATATAAATGGTTATTGCAATCTCTATTATTCTTAAGAAAAGTAAGACAGCTATGATATATTTTCTGAGAACAAGAACTTCTTTTTCAATCGGATGCGGTTTATTCTCGATCATTGAATATTCTTCTAACGGGCGCTATAATAAAAGAAAACGGTAAGGAAGTGCACCTATGCTCTACCCCG